>DAOVMB010000481.1 GCA_030630905.1 Sedimentisphaerales bacterium | reverse complement strand
CAATATTTGTGCCGACTGGCCACCGATATGACGGATTCCCAAAGCAGCAATCAAACGCCACAGTGGGCGGGTTTTGCTTTCTTCGATTGCGTTTATCACATTGGCGGCACTTTTCTCGGCCATTCGCTCCAGCCCGGTAAGCTGGGCTTCACTGAGCTTATAGAGGTCTGCGAAATTTCCGACCAGTCCATTCTCTATCAGTTGGTCAATGAGGGCCGGACCGAGATTTTCAATATCCATCTGTCCGCGCCCGGCGAAGTATTTCAGGCGTTCCTTCAACTGGCCCGGGCAATCCCGATTAACACACCTGATATATACGCCGTCTTCGTCTTTGGTCGCGGCTGAGCCGCAAATTGGGCACGTTTTGGGTATCTCAAATACAGGAACATTTTCAGTTGCTTTTATCTTTACTTCAACGACCTGTGGTATAATCTCTCCGGCTTTCTCGATGATTACCGTGTCACCTTGTCCGACACCCAGACGCTCCAGCTCATCGAAATTGTGCAGACTTGCGCGCTTGACGGTGGTCCCGGCCAAAAGCACAGGCGTTAGATTCGCCACCGGCGTTAAAATCCCGCTCTTGCCGACCTGCACATCGATTGATTCGACAGTCGTCTCGGCCTGCTCGGCAGCGAATTTGTAGGAAATACACCACCGGGGCGCCCGGCCGGTAGCGCCGAGGATGTCCCGCTGCTCGAAGCGGTTGATCTTTATCACCATTCCATCAATATGATAATCCAGGTCTGAGCGTTTTTCGCTCCAACCTTTACAAATATCGATGGCTTCGTTGATATCTCTCGCTTTTTTGATGTTAGGATTTACGGGCAGGCCGAGTTCTTTGAATCTCCGGAGGCTCTCGTAGTGATTTGCAGCCAATGGCTCAGAAACCTGACCGGTGGCGTAAGCGAAGAAAGACAGGTTCCTGGCAGCGGTAGTTCTCGCATCGAGCAATTTCAGAGAACCTGCCGCGGCGTTTCGCGGATTGGCGAAAGCCGATTCGTCGGCCTCGGCGCGAACTCTGTTGAGTTCGGTGAAAGAGCTTGTGGGCATATAAACTTCGCCGCGGACTTCGAGTACGGCGGGAATTTTCCTACCGCCCAATAGTACGAGCGGCACCGCTCTGATCGTACGCACGTTTGCAGTGGCGTCGTCGCCCACCTCGCCGTTGCCGCGAGTGGCAGCGGTGACAAGGGCGCCTTCTTCGTAGCGAAGGCTTATCGCAAGCCCATCGATTTTCAGCTCGATCACATAGTCATAATCTCTGCTGCCGAGCTGCTTTGCTACTCTCTCATCGAACGCCCTCAGCTCATCAGCGTTATAGGTGTTGTCCATGCTCAGCATCGGTACGGCGTGTCTTACGGTGGCGAAACCTTCCAATGGCTGGTCGGATACACGCTGAGTCGGCGAATCGGCTGTTATTAATAGCGGATTCGCCGCTTCCAGCTTCTTCAGTTCGGTAAAGAGCCTGTCGTACTGCCGGTCACTGATCCTGGGCTGATTGAGCACGTAATAGAGGTAGTCGTGCTCACGAATTTCTTCACGAAGCCGCTCAATTTGTTTGCTTACATCTTTTGCCATGACGGCTTAATATATACGCTCTTTCAGCATATTTTGCAAGTCTTGTAGCGGGCAGGTGCTTTTGGAGATATTTCATTGGGGCCGTGAAATTATCTTGAACTCATACGCAGATTAAAGTAAAATATCGCTTATAAGAGGAATAGAAATGTCTTTTGCTTAGTCCGGCCGACAGAAAAACAAGAGGAGGCAAGACAATGCGAAGCAATACAGCATTTATTGTTGTAGTATCTGTTCTGTTACTGAGCGTTCTACCTCAACCTGTCTATGCACTTACGTTTGATTACCTAACCACTGCCGAAGCCCTGGCAGAAGTCGGATGGTATGACTATTTTGGCTTGGCCGTGGCTTTTGATTATGACACCAAAGAAGCTACTAACGCTCGATCTTACGCTACGGCCTATTATGATGAAATCCAGTTTATGGGTAATGTTGGGATTTCCGCTTTAGCGGATGCTTCTGTCGAGCCGAACGAAGTGATTCTATCTGCCGAAGTTACCGGTTCGTACGAATTCGATATCGGATGGGAGCTAATGGAGTATTTTTACCAGGATGCCAACGGCACAGTAGCAGGATGGCTTCGAATCGACGAATTTCCCACCGGCGCGCCGTGCCGCCTACAAATAGACATTTCATTTCCGAATGATACCTGGAACGGTTTGTGGTTCTGGCGGCTTTATATAGAGAGTTCTTCAGGTTATTTTGACGCCGGCCGTAATGAACTCGGAGACTACGGCGAACGCTCCGGCACCTTAGATACTTATGCCGGCGAGCAAATCTATGTCTTCCTGGGCTTTGCCGCTCGCGGCCTCGCCGACCATGATATCGAGGCCCTGGGAGACGGTAAGCTCACAATAAATGCAACTCTTACAGCCATAAAAAAGGTTATGGCAAAGGCATATAATCCCACCCCTGCTGACGGCAGCCTCTATAACGACACATGGGTGAGCCTCGGCTGGTCGCCGGGAAATACTGCGGTTTCGCACGATGTGTACTTCGGCGTCAGTTTTGACGATGTTAACGATGGAACCAATGAGACATTTCAAGGCAACCAGGCCACAGCGTTTTTTATTACCGGTTCTCCCGAATCTCCTTATCCGGATGGTCTCGTTCCGGGTACAACTTATTACTGGCGAATCGATGAAGTCCAGGCAAACAGCACTACAAAGCACAAGGGCGACATCTGGAGCTTCTGGATTCCAAGCAAGACCGCATATAATCCCGATCCGCCTGATGGCGTCGAGTTCGTAGATCCGAACGCAATCCTTAGCTGGACACCGGGTCTTGATGCGATATTGCACACTGTTTATCTT
>DAOVMB010000051.1 GCA_030630905.1 Sedimentisphaerales bacterium | reverse complement strand
TATCAAGCCTATTGTTTTCCTGTGCTTGAATCGAGATATCCGCACCGTCTTTTATTGGAAATTATTGCTATAATTATACAAACACCACTCCAAATCCAGTTCCACATATACACATCCGTTTGTACAAGATGGAACTTAACCACACTTATACATAACAGTTTACACAACTAACACGACCTTCGAAATTCCAGGTGCCTAACCTGTTTTAGCCTTGCCGTGATTTGTCAATTCTTCGTCAGAGGTCACAAAAATCCTGCCAATGGTCGAGCCGTAATCGGTTCAACTTTTTCGCCAAAGGGAAATTTTGCGGTGGTGTTTGTGATATATTCCACAATCACCAGTCCGCAGACAATCCACGTAGCTATTGACATGCGCTCCGTCGTCCTTTCTCCTTAGGCTGCTACCTGCAAGCCATTATTGCCCCCCTTCTCTTTAACATCCTTGTTAAGCTAAACTCGTATGCTGATAATATAACTTATCATTACCACAATCATAAAAATATATTTCATCCAGATGACCATTGCTGTTATCGCCCTATAATATCTCCTTTTAAGAGTTCGTAACAGCACAAATAATAACTTCACTGATTATGACAACTGAAAGGACAAGAATCAATAGCTCGACAACCTGCTTTCCCGTTTTTTACTGTTTTGCCCATTTTCGCATCAAAAACGGCGACTCTTTAACAAAAAACAGATGAGCGTTTCTCACAGAAACAATGTGAAATACCAGAATAATCATAAATCGTAAAGCGTCACTGGTAAAGGAGCGGTCCCTATTTTATTCAGATGCATAATTCCGCCCCTGTGCAGCCAATATATTTCTTGCCTGGTGACAGTCTTCTGCAATTTGTTTGGAAAGGTCTTCGGGATTTTTAAATTTGTGCTGGTTGCGGATGTGCCGAACGAAATCCATGGCCATATACTGACCAACCAAATCGTCAACATGTTCAATGAGCAAATGTGCTTCTATCAGCAGTGGAAAATCGTCGCCGTATGTCCTTGCCTGACCGATACTATAAACAGCAGGAATTTTTTCTTTAGAAGTAAGGGCGCTATCCATGACTTCACCGATTTTAACAAAACCGGCATAGACCCCCTCGGCGGGAATGACCTGCTTGGGCTTTTTCATATTCAAGGTGGGGAAGCCCAGCTTTATTCCAACTCCGCGGCCGGATATGATCCTTTCGGCGATTCGATAAGGCCGGCCTAAAGCAATAGCGGCATCGGCAACGTGACCGCCTTCCAGCATATAGCGAATCATCGTACTCGAAACCCTGACAGTTTGGCCTGTCGAAAGCTTGACCTTCTTCGGAGCGACTACGGATATTTCAAAGTTTTTTTCTGCCGCCAGGTTTTTAAGTGTATCAATGGTGCCGGCCCGCCCGCTACCGAAATTGAAATCATTGCCCTCTACAACAACGCCCGGCTTAATATTCTCAACAAGGAACCGGCCGGCAAAATCTTCGGGCGAAAGATTCAACAGCGTGCGGTTTGTCCTTAACACAATCATTTTATCTACACCGTACTTGGCCAACAGATACTTTTTGATGTCAAGGGGGCTCAGTACTCCGGGCGCCATTTCCGGATGAAGGACAGCGACCGGATGAGGCTCAAAAGTCATTGCTATCAATTCCGTGTCATTTTTTTCGGCGGCTTGTCGGGCGACGGCCAAAATTTCCTGATGACCGACGTGGACACCATCGAAATTCCCAATTGTCAGCACGCAGCCCTTCGGGATGTGTTGAAACTGTGATATTGTCTGGATGATTTTCATTTAGTTCCGCTTGCTCTTTCGTAAGTCACTGTTTGTCTGTGCCGCCGCCCGAACCAAAGCACCATAAATAGCATCGCGATGTGTAATATCTTTCATAGATTCCGGATGCCACTGCACGAATAAGCCGAAGCCGCCGTCGACCCGCTCCATCGCCTCGATGACACCATCATCGGCGTGAGCGATAACCTTCAGATTCTGTCCGAGCTTATCGACCGCCTGATGGTGACTTGAATAAACCATTGCCTCTTTACTGTCAAGAAATTTTGCCAAAGAGCTGTCCGGTTCGATCCGCACATGATGGTACTTTCGGCGATGTGCCACCTCTGTTCCCACTTGCGAAGGAATGTCCTGGATAAGCGAACCGCCTGAGACAACGTTGGTGAACTGCATACCCAGACAAACTCCGAGTATTGGCTTGCCGCTTGATAACCACGCCGGGATAAGCTGCCTTTCGAAATCATAGCGCTGTTTGGGCATTATTTCGACGGTTTCGTGCGGCTGCTGGCCGTAAGCATCAGGTGGAATATCATCGCCGCCGACGAGAACCAAACCGTCCAGTTCCTCGACATATTGCAGCAAAATTTCTTCATTAGTAATGGTCGGCAGTATTACCGGCACGCCGCCGTTCTCGGCTACGGCTTTCACATAAGCGAAGCCGGTCACAGTTGAAACCGAGCCGTTGTCCTCGTCTACGTGATAAACACTCGTAATGCCGATAAGCGGCCGAGATGACCTGTTATCGCCCTGGCAGCCACAACATACCGAAATTAGCACTAAAGACAGCAAAATAAGAATTGTTTTCACTATTCGCCGTTGTTTGAATGCAAAGTTAATCTGCATGAAAATGCCTCCAATTTTCTGAAACTTTTGAATAATAGGCTTAATTAACTCAAACTGACCGTTTTTGAGTCGAATGCCACAGCAAATCATTCAATGATAATAACATAAAACAATCTGTCATTCCCGCGAAAGCGGGAATCCACTAAATCCGTTACGTTCCTGGATCCCTGCTTTCGCAGGGATGACAGCGAGAATCGGTCAGTTTGAGTTAATTTAATCATAATAAAGCAAAATCTGCAATGCTTTTTGGCCTGCAATAACAGCAACCGAACAGGTTTCTTTTTATTAAGGATGGCTTTGCAGTTCTAAGATAAAAAAATCTCAAACTGACCGACCCCCTGTGTCATTCCCGCGCAGGGTACGTGTTTAGCCAGCCTCTGGCATTCGCAACCATCCCCAAGCTTGAATCCCGCTGGGCGGTGATCCAAGCTTGAGGCTGCCACCCATCCTTTTCCATCAATTCTATTGGGTGGCAGCCTCATCCCGATTGTTGTTTATCTCCGATGGGGATGGGTTTTCCTTGGCTAAACACATACCCAGCGCAAGCGGGAATCCAGGCTACTGTCGCGGTTTTGGATTCCTGTTTTCACGGGAATGACAGGCTGTTTTATGTTCTTATCAAAGAAGCACTTACATAGCAGCTTAGCTTAAGAACGGTCAGTTTGAGAAAAAAATTAAAAAATATTTGCAACTTAGTTGCAAATCTGGTAGATTGATTTAATAAACGTCAGCAAAATTTGAATCATTATGTGGATGCTGCATTTGGAGCGGAAAACGAAGATGAGGCAAAAACTCATAAGAATCTTGACAGAATTGAAAAATCACGCTCCGTTTACGCTTTTCGGAACCGCCACCGGACTCGTTTGCATGCTCTTGTTCAAAAACGTCGGTTCGGATATTAATCACCGGCTCTTCCAGGTGTTCCATCCGGGCCACGTGGCCCTCTCGGCCATTGTAACCGCCTCGCTATACAAGCTTTATGAAAGCAAGGCAAGTTTTCTGAAGATCCTTCTCGTAGGCTATATAGGTGCCATCGGGGTCGCTACGTTGAGCGATTGTGTTCTTCCTTTTTTCGGCGAGAGCATTTTGGGAGTGGCTATTCCTGTGCATGCGGACCTGCACGAGCATGATGAGGTGTCTATTCACAATCATGAGGTGGAGCAGGATGCGCACAGCCATGATGAGCATGTCCACGACGAGAATGGCTCGGAGTCCGAATTGAGCCGGAAAACGCCCGGTATCCGGGCGCGACTTCATTTGGGCTTTATCGAAGATTGGTATCTGGTCAATCCTGCCGCATTGTTCGGGATTCTCATCGCGTATTTCTGGCCGCGAACCAGATTCCCTCACGCCGGTCACGTTCTTATCAGCATGTGGGCCTCCTCGTTTCACGTTCTAATGAATACGCATAGGGAACTGACAACCGTCATGTTTATTGGCATCTTTGTGGTTCTATTCATTGCCGTCTGGCTGCCCTGCTGTATTAGCGATATTGTTTTTCCGCTGTTATTCGTTAACTCGGAGCGCGATTTGTCAGATGCCCATCACCACTAACAAACAGAGTTGCGACCACAAAAAATCACAGAGCCACATCCATAAGGAAGCGGCTGGTTTTGCCGGAGTGAAAATGGCAAATCTGAATTTAGATGCGCAAGCACGCAAAATGTTAAAAGCGGCGAAGCTTTACTGCACCGCCGGCAGAGTGGCGATACTTAAAGTGCTCATGGAGGCGGGCAAACCTCTCAGCCAGGACCAGATTGCCCGGCAATCGGGAAAAAAACACTTCGACAAGGTCACAATCTACCGAACACTCGAAAGTCTACTGGGCGTAGGGCTGGTGCATAAGGCCTTTATGGACAAGCGAGCATGGCATTTTGAATTAGCCCACAATTGTACCGAGAGCCAGTGCCATCCCCATTTCACCTGCACAAGCTGCGGCGATACGTACTGCCTGACAGAGATATCGCTGCCGATGGCAAAAAGCCCGCACAAGGGCTTTGTCATCCAACGCCAGCAGGTTCGGCTGGAGGGTCTATGCCCAGCCTGTGTATGACACGATATGGGAGATTATAGTTATGAGAATATGTATTCCAACAGAAACGGATATGGGCCAGGTAGCAAAAGTGTATGGTCATTTCGGAAGTGCCCCGTACTTTACTATCTACGATACGGAAAAGGAGATGTGGCGATGGAAGTAACTCCGATAGGGATAGTTCGTACACCGTTTAAATGTAAGAAGGATACCCCTATCCAGCCGTTTAGATCAAAAGCCATAGGCAGGATAGAGGTATTCGAGGAATACGCAGAGGGTCTGAGCGATACGGAAGGTTTCTCACATCTGATCCTGCTATATAGCTTCCATAAGTCAAGAGGTCATTGCTTGAAAGTAAAACCTTTTCTTGACGATCAATTACGCGGCTTGTTTGCTACAAGATACCCAAGAAGGCCGAATCAGATTGGTTTGACGGTAGTCGAATTGCTAAAGCGAGAAAGCAATATCCTGTTCGTAAAGGGCATTGATGTAGTGGATGGCACTCCTTTGCTTGATATAAAACCCTATGTTCCTGATTTCGGACCGATGGAAAAAATTAGGATTGGCTGGCTCGAAGGAAGGATTCTTTCCAATAGCAAAAACATTGGTGGTATTAATTAAAATAAGCTCGTAGGTGCGACTTTGATTCACCTGGATCGAAAAGCTGTTCTTATATGCACAACCGTTTGCTTTGTGGCTATGGTTACAGGAGTATCGCTGCAACTGCACTTATTGGGCCATGAACATCCCGAAGAACATGATTCAAAACACTGCTCAGTGTGTCAGCAATTACTCATCACGCCCGGCAAATTCATCATGGAGCCGGTGTCAAATCTTCCCGATACCGGTTTTCACGCGTATAATGTTGAGTTTCAATCCCAATCCTATGTAATTACATTTCACTTCGAAACTTTTGGTCCTCGCCCCCCTCCTGCGGCTCTTTAGATGCCAACGTGAATATTTTACCAACACTATCAAACGTGACGGGTGCACAAGACTTGTCGTATCCCACGCTTGAGTGATGGTTTCTCAGCGAACAAGCATTGTAAGGAGCACAAGATGCCGAAAAGACTTTTTGGAGTGTTGGTGCCGCTTGCTCTAATGGTTTTTCAGGGTGCCGTTGTTGCACAAGATGGAGCAAGCGATGCAAACACTATTGAAGAACCAAACCAGCATATCCTGGAACTGCAGCAGCGTGTCACCGAAATGCAAAAAAGGTATGATGCTGAAATACGTGTTCTAAAAGAACGGATCGACCGAAAGGCCACCGAATCCGAAGGGCAGGAAACAAAGCCGGAGATTCAATCGTTGCGCGACTTGGCGAAGGCCGAAGCTGCAAAGGAGACCGCCGCCGAAAAGGAACCCGTAGAACAAACCTTTACATCGGGGGCTCTTGGCCTGCAAGCTCTGAATCCCGAAATAAGCGTCACAGGGGATTTCCTTTTCTCATACAGCCCGGATGCCACGAGCGATCCGAGCAGCGATTTTAACTTTCGCAATCTTGGCGTTCACCTTGAATCCTGGCTTGATCCGTATTCGCGATTTAAGAGTGCGGTTTCATTTCATGAAGAGGAAGCCAGGCTCGGCGAAGGGTATATTACATTATACAATGTAAGTGAGGATTTAAATCTGACCCTCGGCAAATTCCGTCAGCAATTCGGCGTGGTCAATAGATGGCACAAGCACGGTCTGGAGCAGGTTGACTTTCCTCTTGCTCTACGTAAAATTTTTGGCGAAGGCGGATTGAATCAAACCGGCCTGTCCCTGGACTGGATGATGCCTCCTGCCGGTGATTCATCACAGCAGCTTACTTTCCAGGTCACGGATGGCTCAAATGACCGTTTGTTCGATGAAAATGACCGGAACAGGCCCAGCCTCCTGGCCTACTACAAGAACTACCAAGACCTGTCAAAAGATACCTATCTGGCATGGGGATGTAGCGGCTTGCTGGGATGGAATGATGAGTGGGACATCCCGGGCGGCACCGAGCAAAGCAGCAAAGTGACGACTGTCCTGGGCGCAGATCTATCCGTCCTGTGGGAACCGACGGAAAAAATGCGATATCGAAACGTGGAGTGGCGAAGTGAAGTGTATTTGTTGAACAAAAGGCTTCTTGCGCCAGACGGTACCGGCGCCGATAACATCAATGCCTGGGGATTGTACAGCTATCTTCAATCCAAAGTCTCGCGTACGGTAGATATTGGAATCAGAGGGGACTTTTACGTACCCGATACCAAAGGCTATGCCGATTTCTCCGGCTCGTTATCGCCTTTGGCGGTGACGTCCGACAGTCCGTACATCCGGCAAGTCGGACCATATATCACCTGGTGGCAAAGCCCGTTTGTCAAATTTCGGCTGGAGTATGATTACAGTGACAGCAAAGGAATAGATAACCCGGAACACGTAGTCTGGTTGCAGTGTGTATTCGCTGCAGGACCCCACAAGCATGAACGTTATTAACAGAAGGGGCATAGGTACCATGAAAAAAATATTACACGTGCTGACAGCGGCCTTGATACTTCCGTCGGCTGCTCTTTACGCTAAACCGCGAACATCACCGGCTCACGAAGCTAATTTGCAGGTGGTTACGTCGTTGCCCGATTATGCCGTTCTCGCTAAGTGGTTGGGAGCGGATCGGGTTAACGTTAAAGCCATCGTCCGGGGCGATCAAGACGCACACTTCATTCGTCCCAAGCCGTCGTTTGCCACGGCATTACGAAACGCCGATGTCCTCGTAACTACAGGTCTGGATTTGGAACTGTGGATTCAGACGGTCATAGATAACTCCGGCAACCGCAAAATACGAAGCGGCCAATCAGGCTATGTATCGGCCGCCGCGGGGATAAAACTTCGCGAGAAGCCGAAAGTCCTGTCAAGGGTCGAGGGCGGCGTTCACATCCATGGAAATCCGCACATCACCTGCAGTCCCTTGAACATAAAAATCGCTGCCCGGAACATAGCAACGGGCTTAATTAAGAACGATCCGCCGGGCAGGCAAATGTACCTTGAAAACTTGAAAAAACTACATCTAAAAATCGACGAACACTTGTTTGGCTCTGAGTTGGTGGAAATATTGGGTGGTGATACCCTGTGCGACCTCGCTGAACAGGGCAGGCTGATCCCATTTCTTAAAGAGCAGACGTATGAAGGAAGACAGCTCATCGAGTTTCTTGGCGGTTGGATGAAAAAGATGCTCCCGCTCAGAGGCACTCCCATCGTGACTTATCATAAGAATTGGGTATATTTTGTTAACCTTTTCGGGTTAGAGGAAGCGGGAACCGTGGAGCCCAGGCCGGGAATACCACCCACGCCCAAACATGTGACGAATTTAATTAATCTCATGCGGGAAAGGGACATAAGGATCATTTTTGCTGCAAACTATTTTGATGAGCAAAAAATTAAAGCGGTGGCGTCCCGTACCAATGCCGAAGCGGTTATTGTCCCGCTGTATGTGGGCGGAGCGGAAGGCATTGATAATTATTTTGAACTGGTCGATTGTTGGGTGGATGAACTCTTAAAGGCGGCGAAAAAGAAAGGCCGTATATAAAAATCATGATTGATAAGCAGAGGTAACAAGTGTGGAAACAGTACGATTCTTTTCAGTTCAAATAGCGCTGATTGCTGTTGTGTTGGTTTTGCATACCTATATAGGCTTGCACATCATCAGGCGAACCTTAATATTTTCAGACCTTGTGCTCGACCAGTTGGCGGCGTTTGGCGCTCTTGCAGCGATAGGCTTGGGAATAGAATACGGCACAATACAGTCGTATGCGGCCTCGATGGCGGCCGTACTTTTTGGCGCGATGCTGTTAACCTTGATAAAACCAAAACGTCAGGCGATACCTCGCGAGGCGATTATAGGTATCATGTATGCGCTGACCCTGGTGGCTTGCCTTTTGTTGGCGGATAAACTTCGCGGCGGAGAAGCCTATGTCGCCAAAACCCTTTCGGGATCCATGCTGTGGGTGACCTGGCCTCTGGTATGTATAACGGCCATAACCTATATCTTGCTGCTGCTCTTTCACTATAAGTTTAGACATAAGTTCATTGGGCTCGCTGAGAATCCACAGAGCATGAGTAACGAAAGGTTCTGGGATTTTCTGCTTTTTACAACTCAGGGTATTATCACCGTGCTAATCGTACCTATTGCAGGGGTTCTGCTGGCCTACGCATTTCTGATGATTCCCGCAGCTATAGCGGCCATGTTTACCAGGAAATGGGCCGGGGCTGTCATTATCGGCTGGAGCGCGGGTTTTGCCGCCTGTTTGATAGGTCTTTGCTCATCGTATTTCTTTAATCTGCCGTACGGCCCAACTTTGGTTTTGTTTTTGGGCCTGTTTTTTGTGTGTGCGGCCATTCTTCGTGTCGTGCTTGGACGAAAGGCCTTCGTTTGATAAGAAAGGAATTTGTCAATGCTGCAATTAATTCAAATTGTCGGCTTACCTTTTCTCGTATGTCTCATGATGAGTTTTGTTTTGGGGTATCTGGGCATACATGTGCTCAAAAGAGAGGTCATATTTGTTGATATTGCACTGGCTCAGGTAGCCGCGGTAGGTACTATCGTGTCCCATCTTGTCTTCGATGTCCACGGGAACTCGGTACTTACGTATGTATGTTCGCTGGCAGCCGTTTTCGGTATGGCGGCTTTTTATGTTGTAGCTCGAACCAGTATCGTTCAAATCTCTCTTGAGGCGATTATTGGTATTTCCTATGCGATCGCTGCGGCGGCGGCTCTGTTCCTGGTCGGGATGAAACCGGGTGGTCATATACACATTCAACACATACTGTCAGGAAGTCTTTTGTGGACAGATGGGCGAGACGTTGTCTTTGGGGTGCTTACTTTTTCCGCAGTCGGCTTTTGTTTATATCTTGTTCGCAAGCCCCTGATGAGCCTCTCCATGAGTTACCGGCACACCCCCCCTAAAGGAGCCGCGGCAATATTCTGGGATTTCGTCTTTTATTTCCTGCTTGGTGTCGTTATTACGCTGTCCGTTCAAATGGGCGGCGTGGTTCTTGTATTTGCGTACCTTATTAT
>DAOVMB010000422.1 GCA_030630905.1 Sedimentisphaerales bacterium | reverse complement strand
TTAGAAACCGGCTCGCTGACCTGCCCCATCGACATAATAGTTCGCTTTTGGCTGCGCCGCCAGTCGAAGGCCAGATTGATTGCCGACCTGCGGGCATAGGCGTTCCAGTTGGCAACGTTGCCGATGCCTCTCGAATTATTAAGTTTTATGAATAATTCCTGCATCAGTTCCTCGGCGACATCTTCGCGCAGTGTCAGCCTTGTCAAAAGCGCGTACAAATCCGCTCCCGATTTGTCCAACATATCCAAAAGCTCTTTCTGCCGGCTTCTCAAATAAACTCCTGATTCTCTGTTTCTCACACTTCATTATTATAGACGAAAAAGACCGCCCCGGCGCAACTTCTTATTCGGGAGAATTTTTCACATTCGGCACCGTCAATGCGCATAAAAAAGGCCGGCCCCCACCTTTTGTCGGCAGGGGCCGGTTTGTATCCGGTCGTAATGCAATTAGATTACTTCGGCACCTTGAATTCGTATTGATAGATTTCGTCCTTGTCCAGGTCCTTGCCCCGGCAGCGAAGAACGAAGCCATCCTTTTTCTTTTCGTATTCGAAATCCTTGCCGCTGAACAAATCCCTCGGTAAACCGGCGGGAAGAGTATCGGGCAGCCAGCCTGTTTTGGCCTTGATAATATAAATGTCAATAGCTGCCTTGACGGCATTGAAGAAGGTTCTGGCCTTTGTCTCGGCAGTGCGGATCCTGCTGACAGCCGGCGTGAGCAAGGCGGTCAGAACTGCAGCCGGATTCTCTTTCGCGTCCTTCTGTACGCGGTCGTTCAACTCGTCGAGCCTTCGGTGAGATTGCTGATACGGCAAATCAAGCGCGACTATCGCATCGTCCGTGATCTTGGCGTAATAGTCCCTGCTGTCTTTGAAGAACTTGCGGTCCCCCCTGCGGCCTTTCTCGTAGGCATCGGCGGTGATCCCGTCCTTGATAGAATCGGCACCCATGGCGTCCAAAACGCTGTCGATCTTTTCCTTTCGCATTTCCTGCATGGCAATCTCTTTCTCTCTTGCCACTGCTGTCTTGATCGAAGGGGCATTGACTGAGATGGCCACAACCTGGCTCTTGAGCCAGGTCAGCGTTTCCAGGTTCTGCGGCATGCTCGAAAGAAAATCCTGGATGCGTTGGTTTGCCAGGTTGTTCAGCGAGGCGCTCACCAAATATGATATCAACAGGTCGTCACTCACATGCCGGGCCATCTTGTGCATGGTAAGGCATTTGCTCAACGCAGTTCTATGGTTGCCGCTGTCGGCAAGGGTCTGTGCGTCGGCATTCAGAAGAAAGGCCACCCGCCTGACTTTGGAAAGCTCCGGCAGCCGCAGGTCGAAACCCTGCGAATGGTCACGGCCCCAGTCGCAAGTCGGTATCTCGGCCGCTGTCTCGACGATTTCTATGGCGCGCCGATTCTCTTCGAGATGCTGGCTTATCTTGTCATTCGACTTGATCTTGCCCTTTCTCAGATCGTCTATCATCGCACTGACATCTTTACTCGGCTCCTTGAGGATCATGATAGCTTTGTAGTAGAGAACGGCCGCGTTGTCGGGCGGGTAAGCTTCCACCAGCGAAGCCGATGCGAGCACTGTCAAAAGAATACATGTCATCTTGATTGAGAGTCTGTGGTTTGCTGTTTTCATAGTTTTGTCCTTTCCGGTTACACACCGTTAGATTCTGCAAGTAGTTCTCGAATTGACACATTGGCCGGCTGCGAGCCTAACATTTCGAAGGCTTCGTTGGACAGGTCGTCCACCGCCTCGATTCCGCCGCGACGATACGCCATGTTGAGCGACATCACGCTTAGCATGTCAGCCGGGGATTTTGCAACATTCCTCGTCTCGGATGGCTCTTGCTCGGACGGACCAAATTGAATCGCCAGCAGGCCGATAGCCAAGATTATCACCGCCGCGGCGGCGAGCTTTGCCGCCCTGCTTCGGAGGATTATTCCGACTGCACTCGTCTTGTTGGCCCGGACAGTCTCGTCCATCGCTGCAAACGAGTCATTCAAAGTCCGCTTGTCAATTGTCTCGCCGGTTGTGACATGCGGCTTTTCGAGTCTTACAAATTCTTCAATATTTTCCGTAGGTTTCATTTGGTCACCATACTGTTCATGATCGAGCGAAGTTTATCCAGGCCGTAACGATACCGACTCTGGACCGTGTTGATCGAAATACCAAGGGCCGCGGCAATCTCCTTAAACCGCATTCCCTGATGCAGGTGCAGCACAATCACCTCACGCTGCTCGTATACAACACGTCCAAGCAATTGCGTTAACCGCCCCGATTGTTCGCTGTCAATTACATGCTCAATCGGATCACCCGAATCGCAGTGCATCGCTTCGGCGGCCTCCAGCCCGAGATTCCTGCGCGACCTCAAGCGGTTTCTGTCACGGGCGCCGTTTGCCACGCATGTTGACAAATAACCTTTCAACTTCCCGCTAAGATAAAAGCTTCCAGTCGTCCCGGCAAACGCCACGAAAACGTCGTGCACAACGTCCTCGGCGAGGCTTCTGTCTCTAAGCAGTGTAATCGCCAGCCCGAGCAGGTCATCTTTGTACTTTTCATAGATCATCTTCAAAGCATCTTTGCTGCCGCGATTAAATCTCCAAACAAGTATCTTCTCGTCGATCGTCAAGTCTGCTCGTCCAATCAAAGAAACGGCCATTTCTCACTGGTACAACGAATCACACCCCCATTTTAGTCTAATATCCCTCCAATTCGCAAAAAAAGCATGGAAAAAGGCCGAACCTTCAAGCCCGGCCTGTTTTCGCGGAATTTTCGACCAAAAGCAATGGTAGTTGAGAACAAAAATCGGAATTTTATAAAATTTTTTTATTCCCTTCCCAGCAAGCACTTACGGCAATAAAACCGTCTACATTTTTGTAGATTTTCGCATCAAACGCGCAGGTACGTTCAATTATAGGGGGGCGCTTTTTTGCTCCCGGCAAAAAAGAAACCTGTAAGGGCGGTTCGCGAACCGCCCCTACGTGGGGGGCGGTGGTATTAAGCTCAATTTTTCCATCACGATCACGATTCCGGACCGGTTGGCATTGCCTTTTGTGGCTCTGACGCTATTTTACCGCCGGGCCCGCTACGGCTATCCTTTTCGCCGGATACCGCTTACTCAGGGCAAATACGCCATCGTCGATTCCGAAGATTTCGAGCGATTGAATAAGCACAAATGGTATGCTGACAAGAGAAGTAACACTTTCTATGCCATCCGTTGTGTAGGTCCCAGGAGAAAGATAAAATATATCAGGATGCACCGTGAAGTGATTCACCCGCCGGATCATCTCGTAGTCGACCACATTAATCATAACGGCCTGGA
>DAOVMB010000116.1 GCA_030630905.1 Sedimentisphaerales bacterium | reverse complement strand
TGCGAAATTAATTCTCAGCGAGCTGCAGAAGCAGGTGGTGGAATTACCAAGAGCCAAAGCGGCAAAAGAATCGCTGAAGAAGCTCAGTGCTATTATCGTTCTCGAAGATATGGCAGGGGCAATTGAAATAGCGGATGATTTTGCCTCTGAGCACCTGGAGATTCAATGCGGGCAAGAGAGCAGAGAAATCGCCGAAAAGATAAACAACGCCGGCGCGATATTCATCGGCTCTTACACTCCCGTGGCGGTCGGAGACTATTGGGCCGGACCGAGCCATACGTTACCGACCGGAATGCGGGCGAAGTTTGCAAGTGCGCTGACCAGCAACGACTTCCTCAAGTCTATCAGCATTATCGAATACGATCAGGAAATGCTGGCCGCCAGTGCCGACGACATTGTCCGCCTAGCTGAGATCGAAGGACTCGACGCCCATGCAAACAGCGTAAGAATCCGGCAGCAGGATTGATCTTCGCGTGAAATATCACACGTCCCAGTTGAGCTGCCGCTCGTAGCGATTGTAGAACCATCCCAGCAAATGGGACACAACCATCGCCAGATAGATACCGAGACACCAGAAGATGAAAGCCGAGCCGGTCAATTCCAGCAAGTCGGGTGTCTTTTCGATTATGAAAAAAACTACCCAAACTAATACCATGAACATCGCGCAGTAGGGCAGGAACGTGCTGAGTATTGAACCGATCAGTACGATTGGATTAAGACCTTTGAAGGAGTCAAACATCACGACGGCTAATAAGCTCATTGGAAAAAAGAAGAGCGCTGCGTAGGCCGCTAAGCGACAAAAGATCGTGTCTGTTTGGCCGGTCTTGAGATGGTACAAGAATGCCGGGCCCAGGAAAAAGAGAAAACAGCCGATAGTCTTAATCGCCTGCCAGAGCATCTCACCAAAACCGGGGTTATGACCTATTGTCTCAGGAGCTCTGGTCCCGCCGGACGCACTGTCGCGGATACATTCGCAAAGGTACCAATATAGATATAGGTAAAGAACGATCCTTACAAGAATACCTATAATCCACGCCATTCCAAACGGGATGAGAAACAGTGGAATCTGTAGGGAAAGTCCGCCGAGTAACAGGACAACAATCCTGAGAAGAAATCGCAAGACAACTACAATTCCAAGAATTGTTATACCAGCTTTGCTTGTCGGATAAAGAAATATGTCAATAAGCCACGGCAGCTTCCGTTGAGTTGTTGTTTCGGTTTCTGCTGCGTTTGGTTCCTGTTGAGGTTCGGCAGCTTTTTCGTAACCGTTCATTTGATCTACCGGCTGATCTTGAATCTTGTTCTTTGGCGGGATGTCCAGCAAAGTCAGATCATAGACGGAATTTTGTGAACCTGTTTCCGGTTTGGCGGAGTTACTTTGCCTTGTCACGGTGCCCGGCGACCCTGTTCCCGGAACGGCAATGATACTCGCACAGTACGGGCACTTGTCTGTTTTACCTGCATGGGTGTCGGGGACGTTGATTTGACGCCCACAATTTTTGCAGTGAAACTCAATCATATCGGTCGCCGTATCACTCTTTCAACACTTACGCTTTTAGTTTACAGGCCCCAGCCGAGTTTGTCCTTATACCACCAGTAGAACCAGCCCGACCGGTGCGCCAGCACGAAGACAAGGTAAAGTATTATACCCATCCGCAGAAAATCCCAGAGCGGCAGACGTGGCAGAACCGCCACGATGAATCCTCCGAGAGCCATAAAAAAAAGGACCAGGCCGCAGTATGGCAGGAACGTGCTGAGTATGGACCTGGAGATTTCTATGGGATTAAGTGCGTCAAAGGAATCGAACATCACTCCTCTGAGAAAACACATCGGGAAAAAGAAGCCGCCGAGGGCTAATAACACCCAAAACCATAAATCAATTCGCCTTGTGAAAATGTAATAAAATGCAGTCGGACAAAAACAAATAGCCACACAGCCAATCAGAAGAAAGACCTGCTCGATAAGATCCCCTACGCTGAATACATTTGCTATCGGCAGATCGGTTGCACGCCTGTGACCTTTTGTGCTGTCGATCACACAATGGGCCACATAATAAACCACATAACAACCAAATACTATATAAAAAGGTAATGTAAGAAATCTCATGATATAGGAAGTGCCGGATTGAAGAAATGGCGACAGTAGCGATGCCAGCACAAAAACCAGGAGAGAGATGAATTCCGGAGCAATTACAAAAACCGCCAGATTTATCATGCCGGAGGCGCTGATCGGATAGAGGAAAGCGTCGATAAGCCAGGGCAGCTTACATTCATCCGCCAACGGAGGTTCTTCTTCGAGTATCTTCATGAGATCAGCATTTCTCCTGTCTGTGCAGTCTTTTTGTTGAATGCAATCATTAAACTTCCCAGTTAAGCTTTTCCTGATTCCGCCAGTAGAACCGACCGATCAAATGTGCCACTACAAAAGTGATGTAAAGCAGGATCGCATAGAAAATGCTCTCCAGGAAAATCATACTTATTGTCTCTTGTTGTGTGCTATCAGTTTGTATCGTTGGTATAGCTTTGAAGCCAAGCACAATACCGGTTATGAGCAATACAAGACCACAGTATTGAAAAAAAGCACTGAATATCGAACCGATCAGCAAGAAAGGATTAAGACCGCTAATAGAGTCGAACATGACGCAAGCCAGTAAGCCCATCGGAAAAAAGAACACTCCGTAGGCCAGTAAGAGCCAGAACACGATGTCTGTTTTGTTATTAAAGGCAGAATAGAAAAGTGTCGGGCCTAAAAAAATGAGATAACAGCCTATGATGTGTAACGATTGCGACCACATTTCACCCAGGCCCGACGTAGCGAAGGCTTCCGGGGCCCGTCGACCACCCTTGGCGCTGTCACGAACACATTCGGTAATGTACCAGCAGACGTAAAGCCCGATTGCGATATTTATCACAAAGCCCGGAAGAGCGACGGCCATACCTAAAGGACCAAGCAATCTTATGATAAAAGATAACAGAAGCGGGATAATCGTAAATATGCCCAGGTGCATCAAACCGGGAAGGCTTATCGGGTAAAGGAATATATCTATAATCCAGGGCAGTTTGCGTTGTTCTGCGGATTCGGCTTCTTCTGCTGCCAAATCTTCATCATACTCCTGCTGCCGATCGACAGTTTCTTCGGAGACGTTGGAACTGCCGACAAGCTTATCTTTTAGCTTATATTCTTCCGGGACATCCATAAGAGTTAAACCATGGGTCGAATCCGTTGTGCGAGCTATCATATCTCCGGAATAATTCTGCGTTGCAGCAGAGTCTGGGGATTGAATTGCCGGAATGATAAACGTATTGTTGCATTTTGGGCATATAGCTTTTTTGCCTGCATTGAATTTTGGAACGCTTATCTTCCTGTCACAGTTTTCACAGAGAAAATCAATGACGGTTGATTCGGCCGGTACAATTATAAAACCTCCGCATTTTGGGCATTTACCTTGCTTACCAACACCGTTATCCGGGACACTGATTTTATGAGCACAATGTTCGCAGCAAAACCGAATCATAAGATATTCTCGCTTTTAAGTGCCTTATTGGTTCTGCAATTCTGGCGATTTTCCGGGCCATTCCCTTATGCCTATAAGCTTTAACGCAGAGCAGTTCTATTAAACAGGACGCATCGGAGCCGATTTTCTTCAGTCGAATTTCTCTGTGGTTATTTTTTTCCGGCGAGCCAGCCAACTCTTGCCTAACCAGTTCTCCGGTTTTCGCCAAGGTACTGAGGTATTTCTCACCACCCACTCATCGTTGCTTCGGGCCTCTCTTTGTGGTCTGTAGCTCACATCATACTTACCATCTTAATGCCAACGAGCCTATCGTTCGTAATTATCATCTCACTTCTCAAGTTGTCGTAATAGAGAATTGTAAATGGCCCCTTCGAATCTGTTCTGTCCGGTTCGCCATAGGCGGCGACGATTTGATTGTGACTGGCTCCCATGGCAACGCCTTTTTTTGTCCTCTCGGCAAAAGTTGTCACATTAGACTCGCCCGGATATTCTTTTGAATAGCACTTGATGTAATTGACGCCAACAGTTGGATTAAGCCCGAAGTTTAGACCTCTTGAAGAAATATAGTCCAGCCTTACCACGTCTTGTATTAATTCATCAATCTTATCAGGCTGCCCGAGATGTTTTATTACCTCTTCTTTCGACATACCAAACCTGACAGGTCCAACGCCGACTCCCAGTTCAATCACCGGTGCTTCGCTGGCTTCAACTACTAAGTCCTCGCCGGCGATGGCTTCGATTGAGACTTCGCTGTCCGTTGCCGGTTGTTTCTTTTTACAGCCGGCTATTGTGAATAAAGCAGTAACAGCACACAAAATTAGAAATGTTTTGTTAGTGTATCTATTTACAGCCATAAAAACCTCCACTAAATTTACAATCTCTATAAGTTTCTTATTTCCTATTATTTCGACTATGGCATTAAAAAACCAGAATTTTTATTCGAATAGTTTTTCTTTTATCAGTTCTGCGGCTTTTTTGAGGGCCTCGCCGATTTTTTTCGGATTTTTACCGCCGGCCTGTGCCATTTGAGGCCGGCCTCCGCCGCCACCATCAACGATGGGAGCTATTTCCCTGACGATGTCACCCGCTTTAAGTCCCTTAGCTACCAAATCGTCTGTTACACCCGCCAGAAGTGTTACCCTGCTGTCCTCGTCGAAGCCCAATACAATCGCGGCGGATTTTGCTTTTTTCTTGAGCATGTCGACTGCCTCTCGTGCCTGCTCGACCGAAGTTGTCGACAGTTGGCCGATGACAACAGAAGCCTCGCCGATTTTCTCACACTTTTCAAGAAATTGTCTGGCTTCGGCCATAGAATCCGAGCCGGACTGCCTAGCGGCTGCCTTGAGTTCTTTAGCGAGCTTTTTATTGTCCTTCAGCATCTGCCCGACCCTCTCGATCAGCGATTCGGATGGGACTTTCAGCGTCACGGAAAGCTCGTCGACGATGTCACTGGCCTTTTCGAGATAGGTCGTAAGCGCCGCGCCGGTCAGGGCGGTAATCCTGCGGACGCCAGCCGAGATGCTCTCTTCTTTGATTATCTTAAAGCCGCCGATTGCCCCGAGCCTGTCAACGTGTGTTCCGCCGCAGAACTCCAAAGAGATTTTCGGTTTTCGGTTTTCGACCTTCGATTTTAATTCATCAATCGGCAATCGAAAATCGTCAGTCGTCAATCCGATTGCTACTACCCGAACCTCGTCTCCGTACTTCTCGCCAAACAGCGCCATTGCGCCGAGCTTTTGAGCCTGGTTTTTGGGCATTACCGTCCATGTCACGGGCAGGTCGGCGGTAATTTTTCCCCTGACCAATTCTTCCACCTGCCTGAGCTGCTCAGAGGTTGGTGCCTTAGGATAGGTTAAATCGAATCTCAAATAATCCGGGCCGACGTAACTTCCCTGCTGGGCCACCGATTTACCGAGTACTTCCTGCAGCGCCCACTGGAGAACGTGGGTGGCGGTATGATTTTTCTTGACGGAGTTTCTGTCTTTACTGACGATTGAATGCACATTGTCGCCGATATCGAAGGCGCCTTCGGTGACTTTGCCCTGGTGGACGATGCAGTTAGCGATTTTTATAGTTTTTTCCACGATGAACCGGGCCTTGCCGGACTGGATAACGCCGCAGTCACCGACTTGCCCGCCCGCCTCGGCGTAGAAGCAGGTCTTATCGAGGACAATCCCGACCTGAGCGCCGGGCCGTGGCGAGGGCATCTTGCCCTTGATTCCTTTCCGCTGGCAAGATGCCAGCGGGACGCAAGGCCGGGACGGCCTCGCCACAATTCGCCCTTTGTTTTTGAAACCGTCACTGTCAATGAAGCCGGCAATTACGGCTTCACACCGGTCCGCGTGATACTTGTGCAGGTCCTCCGTTTCCGGCAGAATCTGGACGCTGACTTTGTCCGTGATGGACAGCGAATCTTTCGTAATAGCGGCTCTGGCGCGCTGCCTTTGCTGTTCCATAAGCTCGGAAAATTTAGCCGTATCGACCTTGAGGCTGCGTTCCTGTGCCATGAGCTGTGTCAAGTCCAGCGGAAAACCGTATGTATCATAAAGCTGGAAAGCATCTTCACCGTGAATGACTTTATCTTTTGATTTCTGTGCCCTCTCGGCGGCGCCGGCGAAAATTTCAATCCCCCTGTCAAGAGTTCTGCCGAAGCCAGCCTCTTCGGATTCGATTACGGTCGAGACGTAATCCGCCCTTTCTCCGATTTCGCCGAACGCCTCGCCAAGACAATCGACGACGACCGGCACGAGTTTGTAAATGAACGGCTCGTGCATTCCCAGCTCCCGGCCGAACCTCGAAGCCCGGCGAAGAATTCGGCGAATCACGTATCCCCGACCTTCGTTCGAGGGCGTCGCGCCGTCAGTAATCGCGAAGGCGAGCGCGCGAATATGATCGGCGATGACTCTGAATGCATTGTCGGTTTTGTTGCCCAGCTTCGATGTGTATTTGTGGCCGGTGATCTGACCGGTGCGCTCGATTATGGGCATGAATAAATCGGTATCGTAATTGCTTGCCTTGTTCTGCATCACGGCGACGATTCTTTCCAGGCCCGCGCCGGTGTCTACGTATTTGGCCGAAAGTGGCACGAGCTTGCCGCCGGGCTGGCGATTGAATTGTATGAAAACCAGATTCCACAACTCGATGAATCGGGCGCAGCCGCCGTTTACCCGGCACTCGTGGTTCGGCACGTTTTTCATGTCGCACCGGTCCGGGCCGAGATCGATGTGTATTTCACTGCAGGGGCCGCAGGGGCCGGTCTCGCCCATTTCCCAGAAATTATCTTTCTTGCCGCATGCCAGAACTTTTTCGGCCGGTATCTGTGTCACTTTAGGCCACAGATTTGCCGCCTCATCGTCTTTCGGCAAGCCGTCGGCCTGGTCACCGGCAAAAACCGTCGCCCATAAACGGTCCGGATCAATGCCCCAGACCTTTGTAAAAAGCTCCCAGGCCCACTCGATGGTTTCGGCCTTGAAGTAATCATCGAACGACCAGTTGCCCAGCATCTCGAAGAACGTATGGTGATAGGTATCCTTGCCCACTTCCTCGAGGTCGTTGTGTTTGCCGCTTACGCGCAGGCATTTCTGGCTGTTGGCCACACGCGGGTACTGAGCCGGCGCCAATCCGATAAAAATATCCTTGAACTGGTTCATCCCCGCATTGGCAAAAAGGAG
>DAOVMB010000474.1 GCA_030630905.1 Sedimentisphaerales bacterium | reverse complement strand
TTCATCACCATCGTGCACACCCTCGCGGGGCGCAATCCTGACCGGGCAGTGGCACTGGCGTCTGGAACAGGGCGGCAATCTCTGGAGCACACTTCCGGCGAAGTTCGATGTATATCCTGATTTGCTGGAAGAGGTCGGATATCATGTAGGTTACACCCGCAAAGGATGGGCCCCCGGTCGGGATGCGCCGGGCGGGCGGACACGAAATCCCGCCGGGCCTAAGTATAAAAACTTCCGGGAATTTATGAAAACCCGGCCCGAAGGCAAGCCCTTCTGCTTCTGGTTCGGCAGTTCGGACCCGCATCGGGGCTATAAATGGCAGTCCGGCATAAAGAGCGGGATGAAGCTCGATGACGTTGAAGTGCCGGCGTGTTTTCCCGACAGCGAAGAAGTCCGCACAGATATCTGCGACTACTACTGGGAGGTACAGCGATTCGATACCGAAGTCGGCGGCTTGCTGAAGATACTCGAAGACAATGGCCAGCTTGACAATACGCTGGTCGTTATCTCCGGCGACAACGGGTTGCCGTTCCCGCGGTGCAAGAGCAACCTGTACGATACGGGGACAAACGTCCCGCTGGCGGTTCGCTGGCCCACCGCGGTCAAGGGTGGCCGGGTTGTCGAGGATTTCATCAGCCTGACGGACTTGGCGCCGACGTTCCTTGAGGTGGCCGGTTTGAAACCGACCGCACAGATGACCGCTCGCAGTTTCCTGGATATTTTGCGCTCGGGCAAATCCGGCCGGGTGGATACAAAGCGCGACCACGTCCTGACGGGTAAGGAGCGTCACGTAGTCTGCCAGGAAACCGGCACGGGCGGCTATCCGATGCGGGCGATACGCACGCACGATTACCTGTATATTCGCAATTTCAAGCCGGAGCGTTGGCCCGCCGGTGCTCCGAAGGGCTACACGCAACCCATAGATATTAATGTCGCCCGTCCGCTCGGTACGCATTACGGATATGGTGACGTTGACGCCGCACCCACAAAATCTTACATGTTGAAATACCGTGACGATACGAAGGTCAAGAAACTGTTCGAGTTGGGCTTCGGAAAGCGTCCTGCCGAGGAGCTATACGATCTGGCTAAGGATCCCGACCAGTTGAACAACGTCGCCGACAAGTCCGAATACGCCAAGATTAAAAAGGAGCTTGCTACGGCTTTGATGGCCGAGCTAAAGGAGACCAAAGACCCGCGAATCTTAGGCAAAGGCGATGTCTTTGACGACTATCCTTACTACGGGGGCCTGCCGAAAAAATAGACCGAGCATCTGCAGGGCATACCACATACAAGAAGCCGAGCAGCCAAGCCTGGCCTTGAGTATGACACTTCTCTTTGTCATTCTGAACGAAGTGAAGAATCTCAATGCGCCGCGCGGGCGTTGAGATTCTTCGTTCCACTTTGTTCCACTCAGAATGACACGGAAATCTATTGCGGCAGATTCTCCGGCGCTATGTCCTTGATACTCAGATCACCGTAGATGACACGGTACGTCACCGAGCCTTCCGGCTTATACCAGAAGACAGGCGTCTCGGCGTCGCCGTACTTTGCATTCTCGCCGGCATAACGCCAGTTGCTCTCGGCGGGAAGCTTCATCACGAACATCATTCCGCGAGTCATCTTCATCGCGTAGTCAAGGCTCTGTTCTTCCGTGGTTTGCTCAGAGCCGAACTCGCCCGCTTTGGCCATTTCCATCGAGACTTTCGCCAGTTCCACCGGATTCAGCGTCGGCGGGAAGCTGTTGTCTTTTGTCCAGCTTGACCACAATCGCAGATATTCGATCAGGTCGTCCTCGCTTGCTTCGGACACATCGACCTGGAGTTCCAGACGGCTGTAACCATCCGGCGGTGTGATACTGAACAGTTCGTCGGGCAGTTCGACATCGAACCGGATGTCGGTCATAGTGCTGCTCATCCCCGGTGCGTTGAGAAATTCCGTTTCCACTTCAACAAGCTCTCTGGTCTTGGGATCGATCCAGACAGTATATGTGACGCCCTCTTCGGTCACGCGAAATCCCTGAACGTCCCGGCCGTTAATTTTCCTCTCGCCGAGTTCTTCATCTGCACGGTCAGGCAGCGATCTCAATTTCTCGATGGTACTTAACTGATTTTGCCCCGGATCATCAGGCAAATTGGACAAATCCATTTCGATGAATTGCTTTTTTGCCGGGATAATGCTCAGGCCCTTGCCCTGGACCGAGTCCATCACCGATACGTAACCGCCCGCCATTGTCATCCGCATTAATCCAGGCTCCTTGAAAGCAACTTCCATCTCCATGTCGGGCATTCCTTCCAGTGGTGTAGATGTGGTCACCGTGTAGGTCATCGTAAGGGCTTTGTGCAGCCGCTCGGCGACTTCCGCGTAGACGGAGCTCGTTGCGCCAAATGGCCCGGCAATGAAGTGTAAGCTTATAATCGCGGCGATTAATATCACCGCAGCGGTGGCAAATTTTCTCGTTTTCGTGTTCATAATAGTTCTCCATAGATCAGGCTTAATGACGCCTGCTTTTTCTTTTTCGTCCAGCGCCTGCAAAACATTGCCAAAGACCCTGTCATGTGTCTCGGCGCTGGTTTCGTAATGCAGCTTCTTGATTAACTTTTCAATATTATTTGACGGTCTCATTTTTTCACCTCGCCGTTCAGGGTTGACCGCAGTTTATCCAGTCCGTAGCGGTACCGGCTTTGAACTGTTTTGGTCGAAACATTTTGTAATTCGGCTATCTGTCGAAATCTCAGGTTGCCGTGGATGCGAAGGGCGATGGCCTCTCGCTGTTCGTACGGAAGTTCGGTCATTGCATCACATCCCCAACTGGCAAGAACACAATATCAATCGGAATAACAACTTCCAATGGCGTATATACGTGGTCATCACCATCAAATTGAACGCCGTATTCGTGACTTCTAAAATAGTCGTCCATAAAC
>DAOVMB010000329.1 GCA_030630905.1 Sedimentisphaerales bacterium | reverse complement strand
GAGCAGCCATAAATTCGACAGGCCAGTGGGCTTTCATATAAGCCGTCTGGTATGCGATAAAAGCATAACGGGTCGAATGACTTTTATTGAAACCATAGCCGGCAAATCGCTCGATCAGCTCGAAAATCTGCTCGGCCTGCCCGGTGCTCAGGCCTTTATCGACGCAGCCGGCGATGAATCGTTCCCGCTCCTTGGTGATGGTCTTGGCTTTCTTTTTGCTTATGGCCTTGATAAGGGCATAGGCCTCCCGCAGCGGGATGTCACCCAGGCGATTGCAAATCCGCATCACCTGCTCCTGGTAGATCATGATGCCGTAAGTCTCTTCGAGGACCTCCGTCATAATCGGGTGCGGCAGGCTCCACTTGGCGCCGTGCTTGCGGTCGATGTAATCCGGAATCAGGATCATCGGCCCCGGGCGATAGAGCGCGTTGGCGGCGATTAAATCTTCGATCCGGTCGGGCTTCATCTTCATCAGCAGGTTCTGCATCCCACCGGACTCGAACTGGAAAACACCTTTTGTTTTACCCGCTGAAAATAGTTCAAAAACCTTTGCATCGGTAATATCGAGTTTTTCAAGGTCGATTTCTATTCCCTGGACTTCCTTGACCAGTTGACAGGCCCGCTCCAGAACACTGAGAGTCTTCAAGCCCAGAAAGTCCATCTTCAGCAGGCCGACCTTCTCGACCATCGGCCCTTCGAACTGGGTCACAATGTCATCGGAGCTCGGCGCTTTATACAGGGGCACGAAATTAGTCAGCGGCTCATCGGCAATGACAACGCCGGCAGCGTGGACGGATGCGTGACGAGCAAGACCTTCGAGCTTTTTGCCGATGTCGATGACCTTTCTGGTCTCTTCGCTCTGTTTGTAGGCGGCTTCCAGTTCGGGTTCGGTCTTCAGAGCCTTTTCAAGCGTCATATCAAGAGAGAACGGCACAAGTTTCGCCAGTCTGTCGGCTTCACCCAAATGCACGCCGAGCACCCTGCAGATGTCACGGATAACGGCGCGGGCCTTCATCGTTCCGAAAGTGATAATCTGCGCGACGTGCCCGTACTTCTGCCGGACGTAATCGATTATCATTGCACGGTGAGCCTGACAAATATCAATGTCGATATCGGGCATCTCGTTACGGTGCGGATCCATGAATCGCTCGAAGAGCAGATCGTAGTGAATCGGGTCGACGTCACACAAGCCGAGGCAGTATCCGACCAGCGTACCTACGCCGCTGCCCCTGGCGCCGATGGGAATCTTGTTTTCATGTGCAAACTTACAGAAATCCCAGACGATCAAAAAGTAGCTGGCAAAGCCTTTCGATTCGATGACGTTCAGCTCCCTGTCGAGCCTGGTCTTTATCTCTTCGGTTATCTCGCCGTAGCGCTCTTTGGCGCCTTCGTAGCACAAGTCGGTTAGGAATTGCTCCGGCGTTAAATCATTCGGTGGCTCAAAACGAGGAGCGTGACGCGTTTTAAAATCAAGCTCGACATTGCAGCGCTCGGCAATTGACAGAGTATTGTCACAAGCCTCGATCGTCCCGGCAAAAAGCTGGCGCATTTCACCGGGACTCTTAAAATAAATGTCGGATGGATAAATCATTCGGTCGGGATCATCGAACTTCTTGCCGGTGCTTATGGCACAAAGACAATTGTGGGCCTCATGATCGTCCTGTTGAAGAAAATGCACATCGTTCGTCGCCACCAGGCCGAGGCCCATCTTCTTCGCCAGGTCAATCAATCCTTCCCGGATACTCGGGTCGTCATTTTCATGATTCTGTATCTCGATAAAGAACCTGTCGGGCCCGAAGATTTTGAGATAACTTTCCGCCGTAAGGCGTGCCGCTTTTTCATCGCCGTTGGCAATATTCGCCGCAACCTGGCCTTTTATACATGCCGAGGTGCAGATCAGACCTTCGTTAAACTCGGCTAAGATTTCCTTGTCGATTCTTGGGCGATAGTAAAAGCCCTCAAGATAACCGGCGCTTGTCAATTTCAGCAGATTATGATAGCCGGCATTGTTTTGGGCCAGAAGAATCAGATGGTACGCTGCATCGGAGATGCTGGTTTTCGTCCTGTCGAACCGGCTGCCCGGCGCAATATAAGCCTCGATACCGAGCACGGGCTTGATGTGAGCGGCAACCGCCTTTGTATAAAACTCAACGGCCCCGAACATATTGCCGTGGTCGGTAACGGCCACAGCCTCCATTTCGAGCTTCTTGCAACGCTTGAGCAGCTTTTCGTATGTTATAGCTCCATCCAGCAGCGAATACTGGCTATGCAAGTGTAGATGTGTAAATCCTTTACGCGACATAATTTATGCCATCCTTCCTAACTATGATTAATATTTGTATGATAGGTTAAAGAATAAATTATGTCAATGATCAGATTAGGTGTTTATTGGTAAAACCGAAAAAAATCTTGTTGCGACTGCCGCAATAGACTAAAATCCATTCTGAAAAATTCGGATAGGCCAGGGGAGCGGAAGGCTGGGTTCGGCCTGAAGCTGAGAAATGACCCTATGAACCTGCTCGGGATAATGCCCGCGGAGGAAGGCGGATAAAGAAAGAAAAAGGTAAAAGAAAAAAGGCAAAAAGAATCAATTTTCGATTCGGCAATTTTTTACTTTTTACTTTTGGCTTTTTTGCTTGTTAAGCACTCTTCTGCAGGGGGTGCTTTTTATTTTTGGCAAAAGGATGATATTAAGATAAGCTATTAGCTCATCACAAATGAAAGGAACGAAAGTGATAGAGACAGAAATTTCCAGAGTCATCATACAGGAGTATAACAGGAAGCTTTTAGAGCATCTTGAAAATGACGTTGTGATTGTCGGCGCCGGGCCGGCGGGCCTGACGGCGGGCTACTACTTAGCCAAAGCCGGATACAGGACCGCCCTGCTCGAAAGAAAGCTTTCCACGGGCGGCGGAATCTGGGGCGGGGCCACAGGCTATAACGTCGTCGTCACGCAGAGCAGCGAGATTCCGGATGAGTTCGAGATGACCTCGAAGAAGCAGAAGGGCCTGTACATATACGACTCGATCGAATTTGCCGCCGCCCTGGCGTTTAAGGCGAAGAAGGCGGGGCTGGAAATATTCAACCTTACCGAGGCCGAAGATGTCATCGTCAAATCCGACGCCGTCGAAGGGGTGGTCGTCAACCATTCGGCCATCGCACTCGCAAAACTGCACGTCGATCCGTTCTGCATTTCTTCTAAATACGTTATCGATTCGACGGGACATCCCGCCGAAGTCGTGAAAATGCTGCTAAAGAGAAAGCCGAAACTCCTGCCGCAGGGGATACAGGAGAGCTTCATGGACGTAGAGACCGCCGAGGCCGGCGTCGTGGACAGGACCGGCGAGATATTTCCGGGCCTTTACGTTGCCGGCATGTCGGTCTGCGCCGTGTACGGCCTGCCGAGAATGGGGCCGATCTTCGGCGGAATGCTCGTATCAGGAAAAAAAGTCGCCGAGCTGATCGATGAAAGATTACAGTCTTCCAACACATAAAGAGTGCCTGGTCATTCTGGCGGAATATCACGTTCCGCCGCATATCGTAAGCCACAGCAAGGCCGTGGCGAAGCTGGCCGTATTTCTTGCGCAAAGGCTCAATGAAAACGGCGCAGCAGTCGATGTCACTCTCCTGGACAGGGCCTGCCTGCTGCACGATCTGTTGAGGGTCCTTGACTTCAAAGAGTCAGACTTCAATCGGTTCAAGCGAATCCTGCCCGATGAAGAAAAAGCAAAATGGCAGTGGCTGCGCGCAAAATACAATGCAAGCTCCCATGAAGATGCCGCTTATGATATTCTAAGAGAACAATATCCAACTCTCGCCCTGACTATAAAGAAACACCGATACATGATCCTGCTCGATGAAAAAGAAAAGCCGGATACATGGGAAGAAAAACTGCTTTATTACGCCGATAAGAGAGTGATGCACGAAAGAATAGTACCGCTAAAAGAAAGACTCGCCGAAGGTCATAAAAGAAATGTTTTCTCACACGGCTCAGAAGCTAAAAGCAAGATCAACACAGCCAAAGTCGATTCCCTAATCTACGAAATGGAAAAAGAAATCTTCGAAAAGACCGGCCTCGAACCGCTCGAAGTGACAAACAAAACCATAGCAATTTCAGGTTAGATATGTTATATTAGTGAAGAAGAGATGCTTACCAGTGCTGGCCCTATGCTGAATCG
>DAOVMB010000184.1 GCA_030630905.1 Sedimentisphaerales bacterium | reverse complement strand
ATCGACCACTGGCTTGAAGTTGCCGCAAATAACGGCGATAAAATAATCGGTCGGTGGCGTGAGCTAAGCATACAACTGGGTCACAGAGTAACACTTCTTTTCAACGGAAAAAAATTCACCGGACATTGTGTCGGAATTGATCCGGAAAAAGGCCTGATTCTCCAATTGGATACCGGCGGCATAAGAATGTTCAACGCCGCTCATACAAGCATCGCAAAATGATCACTACAAATCTCGACACAGGGATGCCCGTTTCAAGCGTTTGCTATTTCCGGGCGCCTTTGGCAAGAAGCAGCTCGACAATGTCTTTTGCCGGGTTTCCTTTTGGAAATGAAGCAAGCCCAAGCGGTGTATGCCCATCATCATCTTTAGCATTTGCGTCAGCGCCTGCGCCGAGCAGTATCTTCGCTACCTCTTTGTGCCGGAAAACACATGCGTAGTGCAGTGGTTGCTGACCGTAATGATTCTTTACATCAACCTCAGCGCCGTTGGACAATAACATCTTCACAATCTCGCCGTGATCCCACAGTGAAGCCGAATGCAAAGGTTTATCACCTTTTGAAATGGCGAGTCTCGAAAGCCCCACAATCTGTATACTACGCCCGGCAAGCTTAGCCTGTCTTTGCCCCTCCAGACTCTGAAGATTCTTGAGTCTATTCTCAATCGCATTAGGAAAGTTTCCAACGCGCATATCCAAGTCTAACGCCGGATACTCGACCTTTACAGTTACATCCGCCCCACCCTTGAGCAAGAATCGAACGGCTTCCGTGTTGCCCTTGACAGTAGCCCAGTGAAGGGCTGATTCTCCATATAAACCTCTTTCGTTTACATCCACCCCTTTTTCCATCAGTATTCTTAAAGCATAGCTGTTTCCTATGTATGACGCTGCAAATAATGGGGATTCCCTATGTTTCCCCTTCGTATCAAGGTTGGCACCCTTGGCCAATAATAGTTTTAAAATATCACTGTTGCCGCCATAAATGGCTGCAAACAGAACCGGTTCGCGATCCAAACGGTTTACGTAATCTGCCAATGCGGGATCGCTTTCAAGAAGCTCGGTGAATCTCACTAAATCGCCAAGCCATGCCACATCGTTGATTCTGTATTTTGCGCCGTTGCGAATCAGAAATTCCGCAAGATCTTTCCCATATACTCCGGATCCGTGCACAAGTTTCATTTTACGGGCGAGTGGCGTGAATCCTTTGTTATCTTCGATATTTAAGTTAGCTCCTTTTGCAACAAGCAACTCGGCCATTTTTTTACTGCCGTGTATCGCAGTCACGTGTAATGCCGTTGAACCGAAGTTGTTCTGAGCGTTGATGTCCACGCCGTGTTCTATAATCGCCTCTGCTGCGTCAGTTGTTCCCCTTCTTACTAATGAATGAAGAACTGTACCGCCAGACTCGTCCCTCCAGGACAAGTCCGCGCCATTCGCAATCAGAACCTCAGCAGCTTGTCTGCTTCCGGCATGGCACAGAGGAATAGAGTTCGATAAATCCCGAGCGCAAACGTTTACATCTATCCCGTGTTTGAGTAGCAGTTCAATCAGTTTCGGGTCCCCTTTTCGCGCTGCTACGTGCAAAGAGGTCCTTCCGCTAATATCCTTTTCATTCGGATCAGCTCCCCTTGACAAAAGCATCTCGACAATGTCTCCGTGCCCGTGTTGGATGGCTGCGCACAACACCGGAGATCCGATTCCACCCTTGCCCTTTCCATCCCTCATTAAAGCCATGTCCGGATCTCTTGCCAACAGTTCCATCACCTTTCTCGTGTCGCCACTGACAACGGCCTCCAAAAACACGCCACGCTTCGTGGAATCAACCGAGACACCGGCAGCGATCGCAAAATTAAATAACATTAATAAACAATATGTCTTCATTTCCATGCTCTCCTTCGCTTAACATTATTTTAATCTATTATACTATTGCACTGTCCCTAAATATGTAAATTGTTTGTAAAAAATGAGCTGTGTTAAAGACTCAAAAGGCGGGAGGCTTTTGTCTTAAAAAAACAAACATTCGTTTCATTTTTTAGCATTTTCTGCTATATTATTTCCTTATGTAAATCTGTATTATGAAAATGGAAGGGATAGAATTATGTTAACAAACGTATGGAGCAAGTTCTCAATCGGCATTTTTCTGGGTTTAGTTATGTGTTTTCTTCCGGCCTGTTCCGCAAGACAAGCTGGCGCCAGCGGTTCGAAAGATTACCTTAACGCCGGCGATCAGGATGTACAGGCCTGGCGCCAAATGAAGTTCGGCCTGTTCATACATTGGGGGCCGGTCAGTCTCAAAGGTACGGAGATCGGCTGGTCACGCGGCGGCGAGCGGCGAGGGCGGACCGGCACAGGTTCCATACCTGCTGAAATTTATGACAATCTCTACAAGCAGTTCAATCCCGTCAAGTTTGACGCCGAACAGTGGGTACAAATCGCCAAAGATGCCGGCATGAAATATCTGGTTTTTACCAGCAAGCACCATGACGGCTTTTCAATGTTCGACAGCAAGCTGACCGACTATAAGATTACCAACTCGCCATTCAAACGCGATGTCGTGAAAGAATTAGCCGATGCCTGCCACAAGGGCGGACTAAAGCTCGGCTACTATTATTCTCCGCCTGACTGGTATCACCAGGACTACCGAACGGAGAATCATGCCCGCTACATCGAGTTTCTTCATGGCCAACTGCGCGAAATCTGCTCCAACTACGGCAGAATTGACATCATCTGGTTCGACGGTCTCGGCGGCTCGGCAAAGGATTGGGACTCGGAAAACCTCTTCAAGATGATTCGGCAGCTTCAGCCCAACGTTATCATCAATAACCGTGCCGGTCTGCCAGCCGACCACGATACGCCGGAGCAGAGAATCGGAAAATTTCAGAACGACCGCCCCTGGGAGACCTGCATGACAATCTGCCGGCAGTGGGCGTGGAAACCCAACGACCAGATGAAATCATTTAAGCAGTGTATCCAGACCCTGGTGAAAACAGTCGGGGGGGACGGCAACCTTTTGTTCAACGTCGGTCCTATGCCGGACGGCCGGATAGAACCTCGACAGGTCGAACGCCTAAAGGAAATGGGCGCATGGCTCAAGAAATATGGGCAGAGTATTTACGGGACCCGCGGCGGTCCGTTCAAACCTGGCCCCTGGGGCGCCAGCACACACAAGGGCGGCACAATTTACGTTCACGTCCTGAATTGGTCCGGCGAGCAATTGATCCTGCCTCCTATCCCTAAGAAAATCGTTGCCAACTCCATCCTGACCGGCGGCACGGCGAATGTCAAACAGACCGACGAGGCTATCGAGATTTCCGTACCGAAAGCCTACCGGCACGAAATCGACACGATCATCAAATTGCAACTGGATGGCCCGGCTGATGAGCTTGCCCCTATTGGCCTGCCGTCGGCATCTCTGGCGCATGAAAAGAAAGTCCGGGCATCCAATATATATCAAAAAAATCGTCACTACGGTCCGGACATGGCGGTCGATGACGACCCGGCCACTCGCTGGGCTACTGACACCGGCACAAAACAGGCCTGGCCCGAAGTGGATCTGGGCAAAGCCGCCACGTTCAATCAGGTAAAAATTGCCGAGGCTTACGACCGAGTACAAGAATTCGAGTTACAATATAAGAACAGTACGCAATGGAAAACTTTCGCTCGGGGCACAAAGATTGGAGCCGACTATTCGAAGACATTTGAGCCAGTCACAGCGAGACAGGTACGCCTGAACATTCTCAACTCAACCGACGGGCCGACCATCTGGGAGTTCCAGCTTCTCGCTCCGAAGAAGTAGCTGGGGCGATGTTTTGGAAGGAGAATTATATGAATCGGCGTGTTTTTTTTAAAGCTGTGGGATTGGGTGCAGCGTCACTTACACTGCCGAGCCACCCGGTCCAGTCTGCAATAACCGATGTGCACAAAAAGCCCAATTTTGTTTTCATTCTCATTGATGACATGGGTTGGCCGGATGTGGCGTGTTACGGCAGCAAGTTCCATGAGACACCGAATATTGACCGGCTGGCGAGCCAGGGAATGAAGTTTACCGATGCTTACGCAGCCTGTCCGGTTTGTTCTCCCACGCGGGCCAGTATTATGGCAGGCCAGTACCCGGCCCGCGTTGGTATCACAGATTTTATTCCGGGTCATTGGCGGCCCTATGAAAAGCTCGTTGTCCCCGAAAACCGCCTGCAACTACCTCTCGAATCTATTACAATCGGCGAAGTGCTCAAGGAGCGTGGTTATGCAACCTGCTATATCGGCAAGTGGCATCTCGGCGGCAAAGGCTATTCCCCGGACAAGCAGGGCTTTGACAAAGTCGTGTTGGGTGTCAGGAACCAGAACGACAAACAGGTATCCGGTTTTACCGACAAGGCTATCGAGTTCATAGAAGAGAAAAAGCAGGAGCCGTTCTTTCTCTACTTGTCGCATCACTCCGTTCATATCAAGTTGGAGGCGCCCGATGAACTCGTCGACAAATACAAGAAAAAGCCGAAGCCGGCAACGGGGGTGAATAATCCTACCTATGCAGCGATGGTTGAACACCTGGACACTAATATCGGCCGTATTCTTAAGAAGCTCGATAATCTGGATCTTGCCGAGCGCACAATTGTAATCTTCTTCTCGGACAATGGGGGACTGCATCAAGCCTATGGTGGTTACGCCGGTAAAAAGCAGATTGTTTCAACCAATGCACCGCTCCGCGATGAAAAGGGTACGCTATATGAAGGCGGAGTTCGCGAGCCGTTGATCGTTCGCTGGCCCGGCGTTGTTAAAGCCGGAACTACGTGCAGCGTGCCGGTCACCAGCGTCGATTTCTACCCCACTTTCCTGGAGATTGTCGGCGCCGGAGGGAATTCGAACCAGACACTCGATGGCGAGGACATCCTGCCGCTGCTCAGGCAAACCGGCAAGCTCGAACGAGATGCGATATACTGGCATTACCCCCATTATCATCATTCGAGGCCTGCCGGTGCTATACGAGAGGGCCACTACAAGTTGATAGAATTCTTCGAGGATGGGCGGTTGGAGCTTTACGATCTCAAACGTGACATCGGGGAGAAGAATAACCTTGCCAAAACCATGCCGGAGAAAGCGACCGAATTGCAGCGAAAGCTGGCAAAGTGGCGCCAATCGGTCGGCGCCAAAATGCCCACGCCTAATCCGGATTACGATCCTGCCAGGGCGAACGAATGGGGCCGCCGGCAGCAAAAGAAACCACGCAAATAGAAGTCCGGAAATGATTGATAATACCGGCAAACGTAGAAATTTTATATAATCTGCAAAACCCGTTAATACGAAACAAGGAGTTATAATAATGGCAGAAAGTTATGATGTTGTAGTTATCGGCAGCGGCCCGGGTGGTTACGCCGCCGCGATTAGATGTGCCCAAAAAGGCGCTTCGACAGCAGTTGTTGAAAAGGGTTTAGTTGGCGGTACCTGTCTGAATTGTGGCTGCATCCCATCGAAAACGCTGCTGGCCTCGGCCCATACACTGCTTATGTTCAAGCACGCTCATCTAATGGGGATTGATGTTGCAGCCCCGACTGCAAACTGGCCGAAAATCCAGGCCAGAAAGGACGCTATAGTTACCGCTTTTCGCAAAGGCGTGACAGGATTGATCGGGAGTCATAAAGTCAAGATCATCCCCGGCCGGGCTATTGTTACGACGCCGGGCCAAATCAAAATCGAATCCGAAACCGAACCGGCAGAAATTGAAGCCGGGAAAATAATCATGGCGACAGGTTCGCATCCCATTGAGATTCCGGCGATCCCATTTGACGGCCAGACCGTTATCAGCAGCAAGGAAGCCCTTACCCTCCAGCAAATACCTCAATCGATGGTAATCGTCGGTGGTGGAGTCATCGGCTGCGAAATGGCCTGCGTTTATGCCGCAATGGGGACCAAGGT
>DAOVMB010000199.1 GCA_030630905.1 Sedimentisphaerales bacterium | reverse complement strand
AGATTTTCCGCACCACCTCTCGTAGCAGGTCCAGGTTGCGTTGCCCGGCGTTAATGGCCAGCTCCCAGTCCCACTGGTCTACGTATGCACTGTGGTCGTGATCGAGAAAGTAGTCCTTTCTGACTGCACGCATATCGGTTAGCAGACCCTCACCGAGCTTCATGTCGAACTGCTTCAGTGCCATGCGCTTCCATTTGGTGGCGGCCTGGACGACCTGAGCGTCAACCGGGTTCTTGTCACGATCATTCGAGATGTGGAACTGGATCGGGGTTCGTGAGCCATCGCGGTCGAGCATGTCATTGACGCCGCTCTCTACGTCCACAATCAGCGGGACGGTTACACGAATCAGGTTCAGTTCTTTGCAGAGGTTTTCTTCTATGTAATCCTTGACGGCATAGGTGGCAAACTGGGTCTCCTTCGGATTCAATAGAGAGCTGTAATTCTGCGGCAGGATTTTCTCCAATTCATCGTAGTCCCCAATCCCCGGGCCGGCCAAATCCGCTTTCTTTTCGTCTGTCACTGCTTTTCTCCTAAATATTTTTATGGATAAATTTCAAAACCCTAACGTTTTGTCACTTCGGTGCTGCAAATAATAGTTAAGACGACGATGGTTTTCAAGGTTCTTTCGCCAAATTTATGGAAGTAATATTCAATCAGGCGTTTTTTCTTAACCAGGCGGCGAATTGTTTTAGACCGGCCCGGATGGAGGTTGAAGGCTCGTAGGCCAGGTCTTCGACAGCTTTGCTTATATCGGCATAGGTTCGTTCGACATCCCCCGGCTGAGGAGGCAGATATTCCCTGATGGCTTTTTTGCCCAGGGCTTTTTCTATTTCGATGATTAAATCGTTGACCGTAATCGGTTCTGATTCGCCAAGATTGTAGATATTGAAACTGTCGCACCGGTCCATTGCGGCAACGATCCCGTTAATGATGTCATCGATGTATGTAAAATCGCGCATCATCGAGCCGTCGCCATAGACGGGAATAGGCTTGTCCTGCTCGATAAGTTTTGCGAATTTGTGGATTGCCAGGTCCGGCCTCTGCCGGGGGCCGTAAACGGTAAAAAAACGCAGGCATGTTATGGATATGCCGCAAAGGTGATGGTATGTGTGACAAATAAGTTCGCCGGCCTTTTTTGTTGCGGCATAAGGTGAGATCGGAAAATCAACGCTGTCGTCCTCGGAGAAGGGCACTTTTTCATTATTGCCATAGACGCTGGAGCTTGAACCGAAAATAAACTTATCGATTCGGTGCTTTTTCGCCAACTCAAGCAAGACCATCGTTCCGTTTATGTTGACATCGGCGTACAGCAACGGTTGAGCGATTGAAGGGCGAACGCCGGCCATAGCGGCAAGATGTACTATTATCTGAATATCCCCGCCGATGATCTTGCCCATAGAGTCACCGTCACGGATGTCGGTTTCGATGAGATGGAACCTTTCGCTTTTAAGACAGTTATTGATATTCCGGCGTTTGATCTGAGGATCGTAAAAATCATCGAAATTATCCACAGCGTCCACGGTCCAGCCATCGGCAAGAAGCCGCTCACACAAATGCGATCCGATGAATCCGGCTGCTCCTGTTATTAGTGCTCTCATTCAGTCTGTATCCTTCATTTTTTCCGGTTAGTGCATGTTTTTGCTGTGCAATTATGCCGAAAAGATAATGATTGCTCCGAAAGCCAAAACGATCAGGGCGATAACTCGGAAAATTAAAGCCGGTTGCTGCTCGTACCAATCGAGGATGCGTCTTATTTTTTCAGGCCCAAGCATGAAAATCAAAAGGCCTCCTGTCAGAAAAATAATCCCGGATGCGAATATTATCCAGAAGTACCTGCATTCACGAGCGGCGACGAAAAAGACAACCGCCAGGGCAAATCTTATCAGCCCGGCAAAGTATATCCGTTTGCCCTTTTTGAAAAATCCCATCAACTTTTTAATGATATTGGGCCTGAGCAGATACGCAATCCCCATAAGAGTAAAGAGCATGCCCAAACTCTTAATAACTATAACAATACGCATCAGTTTACCCTTTCCTTCGACCCACGACAGAATAGAATTTCAAACGGACGCTCTTCCGATACTGTGATACTCAATTCCTGCTTTATTGACTATATCGGGATTGTAAAGGTTTCGACCGTCAAAAATCACAGGCTTGTTAAGTTTCTTTGCTATGACTTCGAAGTCGGGATTGCGGAACTCCTGCCAATCGGTGAAGATAACCAGTGCATCGGCGCCCTCAAGTGCATCGTACCCATTTTGGAGAGTTTCGATTTTATCGTCCAAAACTTCCATCGCCGAGGAGGCTGCCTCGGGATCATAGGCCCTTATTTTCATCCGGCAATCGAGAAACTTCTTGATGCAAAAAATTGCCGGTGATTCTCTAACGTCATCGGTCCTCGCCTTAAACGCCAATCCCCAGACGGCCAACGTCGTTCGGTCTTCGGAGCCGCTGAAATAATTCATAATCCGTTCGGCAAATCTCCTCTGTTGGTTAATATTTACCTGCTGAACAGTCCTGGCTATCGTCATCTCAACACCGTGCTCGGAGCCGATATGAACCAGTGCCCGGATATCTTTCGGGAAGCAGGCACCGCCGTAACCAACACCCGGAAACAAAAACGCCGAGCCGATCCGTGAGTCACTACCGAGGCCCTGCCTGACATGCTCGATATCTGCGCCGAGCTTCTCACATAGTGCCGAGAGCTCGTTCATAAACGAGATTCTCGTCGCCAGCATTGTGTTGGCCGCATATTTTGTCATTTCCGCCGATACCGGGTCCATGAATAGTATTCGGCTGCTCTTTCGCATAAACGGGCTATATAACTGCTGCATTATTGTCCGTACGGGAGGATTAGTTGTGCCTATGATTATCCTGTCCGGACTCATAAAATCTTCTACTGCTGCACCTTCCTTCAGAAACTCGGGATTACTGACATAATCAAACTTCACTTCGGTTTTAGATTTTATAATCTCGGTCACCTTCTGACATGTACCAACCGGCACGGTGCTCTTGGTAGCTACGATGCGATAGTCACTTATGTTTTCAGCAATACCGCCAGCAACTGAAAGGACTGCGGACATATCTGATGATCCATCCGGCGCCGAGGGCGTCCCGACCGCAATAAAGATAATAAGTGAATTGTCAACGCCGTATTTCAAATCCGTAGTAAATTCCAATCGGTCGAGTTTTACATTGCGATTGACCATTTCGGTCAGGCCAGACTCGTAAATCGGGATTACTCCATTTTTCAAATCGGCGATTTTTCCGTTGTCATTATCAACGCATACGACTTTGTTGCCCGCTTCCGCAAGGCACGCAGACGTTACCAATCCTACATAACCAATGCCAACTACGCAAATCTGCATTCTATCGGCTCCTTTATTTCCGCATCGTGTTCAGATTGACAAGCTCGTTCAATCGACGACCTCTATCATATCGATATCTATTTCCACGCTTGCCGCCTGGCCGAGCATATCTACCTGCAGGACGAGTCGCGTTGCGCCTCTGGTTTTGACAACGATGCCCTGCAAGCCAAGCAGGGGACCGGCCATAACCCTGCACTTCTGACCTGTTTTGATGTATTTATCAGGTATCAGCGGAGCACCGGCTCGGAGCGCCTGCTCAATTTGCAACAGCTCTTTGAGCAACTTCTGCTGGTCCTTGACTTCTATCAGGTTCGCCACACGATCTGTCCGCCACAGATCACTTCGCTCGTCCTCGTTGCCGCAAAAAAACAGGTATCCGCCAAACAGAGGAAGCAAAGATTTTATTTTCCGCCGGCTCTTGCGCCGAACCTTCCAGCTCATCGGAAGAAAGTAGCACATATTTTTACGGATTAGATCATGGGCCAGGGCCTTTTCGTTTCTGCTCTTGGTATGGGCAACCCACCATTCGCCCTGGAAATCACTAATCGATTCGGCTTCCGGCCAGATAATTGGAGGATTTTCGCTTACTTTCAGCAATTTTATTCGTCCTAACTTATTCCGTAAAACTTTAGCACCGTCCGGGCAACATATTCAACCTCATCCGGCAACAGCTCAGGGTAAACCGGCAGCGACAAGACTTCTTTACAAAGCCTTTCGGCAACCGGCATGTCACCTTCTTTGCAGCCAAGCTCCTTAAAGCAATCCTGCAGATGTAACGGCTTCGGATAAAACACCGCCGAGCCGATATCATTATCCGCCAGATATTTCTGCAGCTTGTCCCTTTCCGGTACGGTTATAGTGTACTGGTGATAAATGCTCACGTTGCCTGGATCAATCGCAGGCGTCCTGACCGGCGAACCGGCAAATAGGCTGTCATAGAGGGCGGCGTTTTGCCCTCTTTTCTCGTTCCAGTCATCGAGGTATTTGAGCTTGACGTTCAAGACCGCACCTTGGATGCCGTCCAGGCGGAAATTGCCGCCGATCACTTTGTAGAAGTACCGCGGTTTCTGCCCGTGGTCCCGAAGTGTCCTGATGTCATCCGCCAGCACATCCGTGTTTGTCGTGACCAGTCCGCCGTCGCCGAAGCCGCCGAGATTCTTGGTCGGGTAGAACGAGAAGCATCCGCAGTTGCCGAAATTGCCGGCCTTAATGCCGTCCCGGCTTGCACCAATCGCCTGAGCGGCGTCTTCTATTACGGCAAGATTTTTCTGCTGAGCAATTTCCATAATGGCCTTCATCCCGGCCAATTGTCCGAATAAATGCACGGGAATAATCGCTCGCGTTTTTCCGGTTATTTTCTCTTCGATACCGGCTGGATCAATATTGAAGAAGTCGGGATCGACATCGACAAAAACCGGTCTGGCGCCAACCCTGACGACACAACCGGCCGTTGCGAAAAAGGAAAACGGCGTCGTAATGACTTCGTCACCGGGCTTTACGTCCAGAGCCATCAGACTGACAAGCAGCGCATCGGTCCCGCTCGAAACGCCGATTGCATGTTTGCTGTTGCAATATGCAGCAACATTTTCTTCAAACTCCGCCACGGCCGGGCCGAGAGCAAAAGCCTGATTCTCGCAAACCTCGCTGATTGCCTGCATGACTTCATCTTTGATAGCCGCATACTGAGCCTTTAAATCCAAAATTGGAATCCGCATTCAAACTCCCTTAAATTCTTATGCTTTAACAACTTTTTTCCCTGCACCGCGAATCGTTGCCGCAGCGTTTCGAGTATCGACAATGAGCTTTGCGTTCTTCACAATCCATTCGTAATCGTAATCACTGTGGTCGGTCGAGATCAGAACAACATCATAACCGGCTAACATTTTCGCCGACAATTTTTTGCTGGCCATTTTCAAATCGTGCCGGCGCTGCTTATGGGTCTTGGGAATGTAGGGATCATTGTAGTCAACCTTCGCACCCTTTTCCCGCAGCAGCTCAATCAACTCGATCGAAGGCGATTCCCGCAAATCGTCTATGTCCTTCTTATACGCCAGACCCAGCACGAGCACTTTGGAGCCTTTGAGGCTCTTGCGATGCTCGTTCAACGCTTCGATTGTTTTCGTAATGACGTAGTGCGGCATGCTCGTGTTGATTTCGCCGGCCAGCTCGATGAACCGCGTCGGCATGCCGTACTGCCGGGCCTTCCACGTCAGATAAAACGGATCGATTGGGATGCAGTGCCCACCAAGTCCCGGCCCCGGGTAAAAGGCCTT
>DAOVMB010000458.1 GCA_030630905.1 Sedimentisphaerales bacterium | reverse complement strand
ATTGAAAACAGCACATTGCGGCAATTTAAGCTGACGGCAATGATTAAAAAAGGCGTTCATCTTACCAGCGAAGATATCAATAGAATTAGGGCCAGATGTGCGAAGGCAGTCTTTGATTGACAATTGACAATTTAATAAAGGTGGAACTATGACAAGTCATTTTAGAAAAGTTGTGTTTTTCGTTTTGCTGTTAGGCATAGCTGTAGTTGGCTACCAATATATGATTAAGCCGGCTAACAGGCATTTAGCTGAGGCAAAAGGGCGATTACAGACGAGATTGGCCAAGCTGGCCGAATTTGAAAAAGCCACTGCTGCGGCAGAGGATTTGAGCAGGCAGCTTGGGCAATTGCAGGAGGCGATCGAATTTTTTGAAAGTAAGTTGCCGTCCACGATTGAAATAGACAGAGTCCTTCAGGACGTAACTGTAATTGGGGAAAAGCAGGGTGTAAAGTGCAAGTTAATCCGAAGGCTGAAGAAAAAAGATAATAGTGGTTACATAGAACAGCCGTTAAAAATGGAATTAGAGGGGAATTTTAATTCGTTTTATTCGTTCCTCTTAGAGCTTGAGAAGCTTCCGCGGATAATGAAAATCCGTGAGCTTGAGTTAGAAAAGCAGACGAAGCACGAGGGCCAAATAACAGCTGATTTTATAGTGAGTATATTTTTCCAGAGTTCGTAGTTTTCAGTTGGGTGTTCGTCGACTGCGAATAAAGAACCATGAACTTTTTACTTTTGATGGAGTTAGTATATGCTGTCTTTTATGCGAGAGCCTCAAAGTATCGGGGAGGATTCGTCGGTGCAAAAGCCACCTGCCGCCACCGGCAGGTTACCCGCTGATGGCGTCCAGGACTCACAAGAGCAGAGGGACGGCCTAACGCAACAAACAGCGTTTGGAGAGGGTTCCCATTTTGCGAAAAATGGCGCAGCGGGGCCCGGACCCGAGGAATATCTTACCGTAGCGGCTCAGAATAAAAATGCCCGGAGGAGCACAATGCTGCTTGGTGTTTTGTTTGGTATGGGCCTGTTGTGTCTTTGGTTTATGATAAAAAAGAGCACACCCCAAACGGCGACAGGAGCGATCGTTAGCACGGAAGAGACGCAAATTGAGATGGCCATTGCCCGGCTTACCGGCGTCAGAAGCGAAATGTTTAACCGGATGGATGAAATAGTTAAGAAATTTTATGAGTTTTCGGACGTTCAACAGGTCAAAGTCGATGAACTGGTGAAAAATCCGTTTAATTCGATGTTAGATGCTCGATACTCGATGCTCGATAGCCGATACTCAATACCGAATGGTCGAGAATCCAGAATCGAGAATCAAGCAGACGAGATGCAGCTTATGAGCCTTATGCAATCGGAGCAGGGTAATTGCTGTATGATTGATGATAAAATCCTCTATGAGGGAGATTTGATAAAAGGTTTTAAGGTTAGCCAAATTGGCGATGGCTTTGTTAAGCTTGAATGGGACCCCAAACGCAATGAACCCCGCCTCTCGGAGGGGCGGGATGAAGGGCGCTTGGGAACCCAGATAATATTGAAGTTGTCAGAATGAAACTGCCCTTTGTATTTGAGAGAAGACCGGATTCATCAGTGCAGCAAGAACATTTACAGCAATATTTTGACATGGACTCCAGTCCCTCGGAGGGGCTGGGGGACTCCACAGGAGGTCGGAGCTGCTCTGCGAGCCAGTCGATACGCGGGCTGAGTGACCTTTATTTTCCGGAAGAGGCTGGCGAATCGCACGTGCGTGACGTCGCTGATGTCCTTCTGGATATGGGCAAGATTACGCCTGAAGCATACGGCCGGCTACGGCAAGAGTCCGCCCACGGCGGAGAGAAGACCGGCAGTGATGCGGGAGAGATGTTATTAAATGCTGGGCTAATCAATGCTGATGACTTCTTGGACGCTCGCGCCAAGCTGTATGGTCTGGAGTTTCGACACATAGAGCCGGAGAACGTAGAAAGGTGCGCTTTTGAGAAGCTCGATATTGATTTTATAAAAAGCAGTTCTGTTTGCCCGATCGCAATGGAAGAAGGGACTTTGGTTGTTGCAACAAGCGAGCCGGCAAACGTTTTTGCGATAGAAGATGTGAAAAGACAGACGCAGATGAACCTGCGGGTCGTAGTGTGCAGCGCCGAAGACATTGAGGCAGTCTGCGATGCTTTTGAGGAAAAAATCGGCTACTGTCTTGATGATATCATCAGTGACATGACGGATGTGGAGGTCGTTCAGGACCAGCCGAGCGAGATTGCTGAAGACCTCGAAAAAATGGCAGGCCAATCGCCTGTTATTAAATTCGTTAATTATCTGATTAGCAATGCGATACGTGAAAGTGCCAGTGACATTCATATTGAGCCGAAAGAGGGATTTACGAGGATAAGGTACCGCGTAGACGGGGTACTTTTCGAAGTGATGGAGGCGCCGTTAAAGATGCACCCGGCGATTGTTTCGCGCATTAAAATTATGTCCAATCTTGATATTTCAGAAAGACGATTGCCGCAGGACGGCAAAATTTCGGTTATTGTGGGCGGCAGGGGCGTAGATTTGCGAGTCTCGACGCTGCCGACAAATCATGGAGAAAAAGTAGTCATCCGCGTGCTGGACAGTAAATCGATTATGCGAAGTCTTGAGCAGTTGGGTATGGAGCCTGATGTGATGGGTGTTTTCCAACAGCAAATAGTGCTGCCTCACGGGATTTTGCTTGTTACAGGCCCTACCGGTTCCGGTAAGAGCACTACGCTGTATTCGGCCCTGTGCCAGATGGATGGAGAGAAATTGAATATTTCGACTGTTGAAGACCCGGTAGAGTACGAACTTAATTTTTGCAATCAGGTTCAGGTGAATGAGAAGATTGGTCTGGACTTTGCGTCGGCACTGAGGAGTTTGCTGCGTCAGGACCCTGATATCATAATGATTGGTGAAATACGAGATAACCAGACAGCTCGAATAGCAGTGCAAGCTGCATTGACCGGTCATTTAGTACTGTCAACACTTCACACAAATGATGCGGCCAGCAGTATTACAAGGTTGGTCAATATCGGCATTGATGCGTACTTGATAGCAGCAT
>DAOVMB010000406.1 GCA_030630905.1 Sedimentisphaerales bacterium | reverse complement strand
TTTTTGATGTGTAAAAACTCGCGTTGGTGTAGCTGGCTGGGAGATTTTGTTTCCTTTGCGTTCTCCGCGAACTCTGCGGTTAATAGGATTTGAAAAAACAAAGCCAATTTATTTCGTATTGAGTACTGCGTGATGCGTATTGCGAAAAGGAATTTGAAAAAACAAAGCCAATTTGACGCCAGCCCAAATTGACGTAAAGTCTTATTTGAAAGTAGATTATGGCAATAAGCCGGCCTGCGGGGCACAAAAAAACAAAGCCAAACAAAGCCAATTGCCGGCTGGGGCCTTTCTGATCGGGAAAATAAACAAGGGCCACGAGGTTTAATGCCCATAATCCTGGTAATTCAAATAAGTTACACCAAATTACCCAGCTTTACATCAAGGGGGATCCCACAAACTTTAGGGGATATCAAAATCTACAGCGGTAAAAGGGGGCAAGTTTCTATCAATATGATAGTTGTAGAAAAGCGGGCGATGGGATTCGAACCCACGACATTCAGCTTGGGAAGCTGACATTCTACCACTGAATTACGCCCGCAAGTTTATTATTCCGGCAACTTTAATATATTTACGACCCTGTCAAATATACACTGACTTGAAGAAAATTACCAGTTCTTTTTTGGGAGATTAGGTAAATACGCAATCGGTATTTTATAAAGATAATCCTTCTTTACAAAGTGGACAACATTCCTCAACCCATCGATAGGGCAACGGCCGAATAGGACCGATAATTCCCCCCGGCATATTTTATAACAAGCTCATGAGATAGCAGAGTTCCGGGACTGACAGCAATACTCTAACACAAAGAGAAACAACCAAAGTGTAGCTAAAGTTGCGGTTCAAATAGTACGAATATGTATTACGAGATTTGTTAATGCCTCAAGTACTATATGGAGGGTCCCATAATGGCAGCAGCTAAAGCGTCGTCCAGGAATCGGCGGAACATAAACAGGATTATTTTGCTCATATTCTGCGGTTCAATTGTACTTTCCATGAGTACGGCTAGCGCATGGGCAACACAGCTTAAAATGGCTTATTCAAGTGGTTCATTGCGATCCATGGCAAGAGTGTACATGGCCTCGGGCGGCTATGAAAAGGCCCAGCCTTTTTTGGTCAAGGCGCTCCATCTGGCAAAAGAGACGAACGCTTCTGATTCCGAAGTGAGCGCCTGTATGCTTGACCTGGCTTATCTTTACAAGAATCAGGGCAGGTTGGCAGAGGCCGAGACAACGTGCCTGTCGGGTTTGGAGCTGCAGGAAAAAGCGTATAGCCAAAGTCACCCCTACGTAGCGTACACGTTGAGAATTCTGAGCGAAATTTACCGGAGGCAGGCCCGATACCAGGAAGCTGTGGACACCCTGGAGCGGGCAATAACTATTGTGCGGGGATTTAGTCTCGAAGACGATCAGGAACTTGCGCCGTTTAAGGTAGATATGGCTCGCCTGCTCGCCGCACAGGGTAACTATGTAAAGGCCGAATCTTATTTTACCGAAGCGATAGCTTCAATCGAAAAGAGCTACGGGCCCGATCACCTTTATACGACAAGGGTGCTCTGCAGCATGGCGGCACTATATGTTCTTCAGGAACGATATGCCGAAGCAGAAGAATTGATTTCTATAGTTCTGCCGATACAGGAAAGGGTCTATGGCCCGGATCATCATTTTCTCGTGCCAGTCTGGCTGGTAAAATCAAGTATATACGAGGCTGAAGGAGATTTGGTTAATACAAAAATGCTTCTCGAAAAATCTTTGGATTCGGTTGAGAATATCGCCGGTTCCGGGCATGCGGTTGAATGTAATGTTTTGGGCCGGTTGGGGGAATTGTATATTTTGAGCGAAGAATACACAAAGGCCGAGGACGTCCTGCAAAGAGCATTGGAAGCTCTGAAAAACTCGAAGGGCACTGGTACTGATCGCGCAGCTATCGCTCTTAACAACCTGGCTAAGGTGTATATAATTCAAGGTAAATACTCCGAAGCTCAAAGCCTGTGCAGCAGGGCATTGGATGTGCTCGATGATATTTTTGACGAGTATCACCCGTATGTCGCCGATGTGCTGGAGACACAGGTTCAGTTGAATCGCGAGACTGGAAACATGATGGAGGCGGCAAGACTCGAGCAGCGTGCCGAAGAAATTCGTGTACGTAAAAGAGCGGTTTATGCTCCGATTGCAAGAGCTATCGATTAAGAATATTATCGTCTCTTAAAAAAGTTGCCGCCAGGGGGGGTTGGAAAGTCCCTGACGGCAAACTTAAACTTCGTAAATCAGGATATTAACCTGTTTTTTTATCCTCCAAGAGCAGCTAAACTTGCCGCAATGAAGGTAGCGACGCCGACATCCTGACCCTGAGCAAATCGACCAACATATTTATCTGTAACAAGTTGTACGGATTCTGTTGCCGAAAAACCCATTTCGCTGCTCAAGATGCCAACATACGTCGCAAGAGCATCAAGGTATTCGTCGGCTATAGCATAATAGCTTTCAGCATCAGTGTTGCGTGTTATTGCATCAGCAATTGATGCCATCTGCTCCTCGGTCGGCGGTGCAGTGCTCGATGCGAACTCATTTATTACCTGTGCCAGAGCGGCTATATGAGTGCCGTCGGCATCCTGCAGGATTTTAGCGGCATTCTTAAGTCCTTCACAAGCATCGCACGGCTGGATGTTTCCGGTGGAGGCCAGAGAGTTGGCTACCCAGATTTGCACCAATCTTTGGTCAATTCCAACTTCCTCGGCCGCCCATTTCACCAAAGCCGGACAACCCGAAATTTCTATCTCTATTCTTTCGAGACCCGGTGCCGGAGGTATATATGACGGAGCAGTTATTATCGGTTTTTCAGTTACTGTAATTTTCACCTTAACATCTGATATTGGATTGAAGCCATCAGTAACTGTATAAGTAAAGCTGTCGTCTCCGATAAAGCCCTCCTTCGGTGTATAGGTGAACGTGCCGTCCTCATTCATTACTAACGTGCCGCCGTTCTTTGTTGTGATGGGATACTCTATAGCTGTGAGATCGTCATCCGGGTCCGGATCAATATCATTGATGAGCACATCGATATTGACTGACTGATTCAGAATGGTTGTCGCTAAATCATCAATTGCGACCGGAAGACCGTTTATCAAAGTAACATCTCCCGTCGCAGTCTTACCATCGACAGTGTAAGTAAAGGTAACCGTAGCCTCACCGTTTTCATCAAACTTTATGTCGCTGTTAATAAGGTCTTCCGGCGGATTATAGATGAGTACGGTTTTATCTCCCGCCGTGCCTATCGTCAGTGAGCCTTCTGCAGGATTGTCGAGGGAAGCATCAACGATTGTTGCATCACCTTCCAATATATCATTGTCAAGTACATCAAGCACAACGTCAGAAGCAGATTTGAGCGTTGAGAAAATACCAATGTCATCTACGAGGAATATTGCACTCGCGTCGATGATTATTTGAGCGTGTCCTATGGACGTTGTTTCTTCGT
>DAOVMB010000134.1 GCA_030630905.1 Sedimentisphaerales bacterium | reverse complement strand
CCTCCTTACACGCAAAGTTCCGTTCTGGCCTGGTGGTTAGCCTTTAGCCAGGCTGGATTGTCCAGCTTGTTCACATCAGCTTCCTTGGCGCTGCTCATGAATCTGTCTCCTGAATATTTTATCGTCTCAGGCGACAAATCCACCTTAATCATACGCCCAGTTTTTGGGGAGTATTATACTGCTCTTACCGCAAAAGAGAACAAGAATTGCATTTAGAAATTGACTACACACTTAGGGAAACAGTATCAGTCATGTTGTTGAGCTTGCTGTTTTGAGTCATCACTGAAAGTGCCACTTTGCGCTAGTACCTTAACTTCTTTTTTGTACCATCTTACTACAATGAATCCTCCTATGACAGCCAACAGGCAACAAATTCCTGCCCTGTCGAATTTCAACAGTATTGAATATCCGATAGCGAGGGAGATGCCGTAACAGAGCATAATTCCGCCGGTGACATCGACTATTGTGGACAGAGACAATGTTTTGCCGGGTAATTCCCGGATTTCACTGCTAAGAACGCCCCAGAAGCCGCCCGGCCGGACCTTGCGATAGAATTCTTCGAGCTTTTCTTTCGATACGGCAGGTGTGAGGAACGTTACGATTATGCTGATAGGCACAACAATACCCGTCAAGATAGCTATCTTGATTTCAAAGGGCATCTGGGGCCAGGGGAATCCGAACAGCACAACGCTTTCGGGAATGAACGGATTGGCAAGCCCAAGTACCAGGCCGAGAAAAAGTCCTGTGATCTCCGTATATGCGTTTACTCGCCACCAGAACCAGCGGGCAACGCTAATCATGCCTCCTCCGACCATAAGGATAGCGAGAAATTCCCATACCGCTGAAACCGTAAGTTTTCGCCAGGCAATATATAAGGCAATGCCGACACCTGCGGCCATCATAAGGACAACGACTATCTTGGTTACAATCATATAGTGCCGCTGGGTCGCTTCTTTCTTTATAAAACGCTGATACACGTCCACCATGATATAAGACGCTCCCCAGTTAAGATGCGTATCGATCGTTGACATAAAAGCGGCGAGAAACGCTGTAACGAGCAGACCTCTAAGGCCAAGCCCCAGGTATTCTTTCATTACCAGGGGATACGCGTGTGTGTCATTATAAGGTTCGGTCAGCGTCGGGAATAGCACGATAGATACAAGAGCGACAACCACCCATATCCACGGCCGGCAGCACTGAAAGATCGCGTAGAATATCGTCGCCAGAACCGCATGGCGTTCATTCTTGCAGGCACTCATACGCTGCATATTATAGCCGCTGGCATCGATCCACCATAGTACGAGGAAGTATATCAGCAATTTTACAAGGTCGAGATCGAAGCTTTTGAAATCAGGAAAAATTGAAAGCGTTCGCGGGCCGTAACCTTCGGTGGCGGCGATGGTATCCAATACATGGCTAAGTCCTCCGATCTTCACCACTGCGATTACAGCAAGAGCTATCATGCTGAAAGTTGCGATAAAGAACTGAATAAAATCCGTTACGACAACCCCGTAGAAACCGGAGAATGTCGCATAGACCAGCGCTACAAGCATACAGATTCCAATAGCCAACCACACAGGTATATCCGTCATGGTCGTAATAATGCTGCTCATTGCAAATATTACCCAACTGATAATTATCAGGTTCTGTACGATGCCAGCGAAAAACGCCCTGAATCCGCGTAGAAATGCCGCAGACTTGCCCTCATAGCGTAACTCGTAGAACTGGGCATCGGTAATAATAGCTGCTCGCCGCCAGAGCCTTGAAAATAGGAATATCCCGACAATAAGCACCAGCACAGAGACAAAGACCCACCAGATTCGTTGAAGTCCGTCCGTGCGTGTTAATTCCGTCACTGCCAGCGGCGTATCCGATGCGAAACTCGTAGCGACCATCGAGACGGCGATCATCCACCACGGAAAAGACCTGCCGCCGAGGAAATAATTCTCGGAACTTTGCGAGGCCTTCTTGGAAAAGAAAATACCCGTGCCCAGAGCAAAAAGCATGTAGGCAGCAATGATCGCATAGTCAAGAAATCCTAAACGTCCCATCCTTGAGCACCATCCAATCTTATCTTTACCGAAAACTTCGTCATTGTGTATTTCAATCTAAAGTAAAAATCATAATGTGGGAATCCGGCCCATCGTCAGGAAGAAAGTATAGATTTCCATTGAAGGCCATGCCTTCGCGACTTAACGTGTTCTTCCAGCCATCTCGCGGCAAATCGATACGTTTTTCTAACGTCCAGCTTTCAGGATCGATAACATCTATAGCGGAATCGTCGCCCTTATGACCGCTACATAGAAGTTTGCCTGCAAAGTACTTGATGTCCTGATATGCCATTGACGTCGGGGAATCGACCTTGTTTGACTGATGTCCGTCAAAATCCCATGTATAGAAATGAAGCGCGTCCCAATTAACTCCATAAAGAAGGTTTTTCCCGTCAGATGCAATTGCGCCAATGTGGTCATCAACAGGAAACGACCTGCGTATCTCCAGACTATTGGGATCGACGCCGTATATCATTGTCCGGCTTTCTCTTCTATACTCGGCATTTGGAATCCAAAGGTAATGGCCATCAAACTGCACGCCGCCTGGATGAATCAAAGCGCCATCAGTCAATTCTACCTTTGAATTTAGGCCGGCGTTTTGCCTGTGAATCTTAAATAGCCAGCCTCGCTTTTGTTCTTTGTCCACTGAGGTTACAAAATAAAATTGCTCTGTGAGATCAAGTCCCTGCACATGGTAGGTAGCAAACTTTAGTGGAACTTCGTGTATAAGCTCTAAATCCTCAGAGTTAAGTAAGGCATCTAAAGCGTCTTCTGGAGAACTTTCGCCACCTTGCTTACAAACCAGGATTAGCGGCAGAGCTATCAATAAGAGAATAAGAAGAACTTGATTGAAGATTACAACGGTACGTTGCATCATTTTTCCCTCAAACGACATTTGCCACTTATTCAAGCTCAGTCACACTACTGAGTCCAATTCCCGATAGAATAACGACTCTCTCTTGAATATTCAATGCACAAACACCTCCGCTTTATTCGGAAGAGACGAAAATCCGTGCAAAACGGCTCACGACTTTTGCAACGTGGAGAAGATTATGGTATCATGATCGAATTGGAACACTTGGTTGTGTAACCAAGTAGTTGATATGGAAAATATCGATTATAAGCACCTACAACAGGAGTATTTTGTCATGATGCGAAGCGACAAGTATGATGGGTCGGCAAAAACCTCACGATGTGATCATCCGATTATGGTTTCAGTGGTACTTTTACTATCCTCTGTGTTTTGGGCAAGCGCGCAAGCCGGTCAATGGTCGACTTATCGGGCGAATCCAATGCGCAGTGGCGAGATTGGGGAAACCGTTGGGCCGGCGTTGTCTTTGCGCTGGAAGTACCTGCCCGTCCACCCGCCGAAGCCGGCCTGGCCCCTGCCCTCCGAAGAAATGCCGCGAATGCATAGCGACAACGCATATCACACGGTAATGGCCGACGGGGTGGTCTATTGGGGATCGTCGGTGACCAACAAGGTATATGCAGTGGACGCAGCAAGAGGGGAAATTCTCTGGTCGTTTGCAACAGAAGGGCCGATCCGTTTCGCCCCGACCGTTAACAATAGGCGGTTATATGTAGGTTCCGACGATGGGCATGTCTATTGTCTCGATGCCCGCACCGGAGCGCTTAAATGGAAGTTCCGGCCGGGACCGAGTGATGAAAAAGTGATTGGAAACGGGCGGCTGATTTCCCTGTGGCCCGTCAGGACTGGCGTACTGGTGGATGGCAACGTAGCTTACTGCGGGGCTGGTGTGTTTCCCTATGAGGGGGTCTATTTGTGCGCTCTTGATGCCGCAGACGGCAGCGTGATATGGAAGAACGACACTATTGGTGATCAGGCCCATGAACTCGATTACGGCGGCATTTCACCGCAAGGGTATCTGGTAGCTTCAAAAGATGTGTTGTACTTCCCGTCGGGCAGGGCTATGCCCGCCGGATTCGACCGCCGCACGGGGAAATTCTTGTTCTTTGCTGCAACCAGCGGTAAGCGGGGCGGGACCTGGGCTTTGCTTGGTCAGAATCACCTCATCGCCGGCGTGGACTACTCCGGTACGCCTCACAAAGTTGCCTACGATCCTCAAACCGGCCGTCGCCGGAAAGACGCCTTCGCCTGGTTTCCGGGTGTCGATATGGTCATGAACAAGCATCATTCATACCTTGTAACCCAGCAGGGAGTTTATGCAATCAACCGAGTCGTTTTCTCCGAGGCAGAAAGAAAAGTCAAGACTCTGTCGGATCGGCGAAACGCCCTGGGAAAAGAACTCGATAGCCTAAAAGGTAAACTCAAAACCGCACAAGCCGCAGACAGAGCCAAAATCGAAGAACAAATCAAAGCAACCTCCCGCACGATCAGTGAGCTAATCTTGTCCGAAAAGAAAGAAAAGCAATCGAGCTTTGAATGGTTTTATACCGGCCGGGGCTTTCGATCAGTGATATTAACCGGAGATATTCTGTATATTGGAGGTATCGGACATGTCGTAGGCATTGAGGCCAAAACCGGCAAGAAAGTGTGGCAGGGAAATATTGACGGCACAGCCGTGAGCATGGCGGCAGCACCGGGTAATCTCATTGTAAGTTCCAGCAAAGGACCGATTTATTGCTTTTCTCCGCGTAAAAGGGAAAAAGTAAAGGTCATAGAACCCAAGGTGAATCCCCATCCTTATCCGGATGATGAGAGAACTGAGTTCTACCGCAAGGCAGCGGAAAGGATCATCGCCGACAGCAGCATCACCAAGGGCTACGCGCTCATACTCGAATGTGATACCGGCCGACTTGCGTATGAACTGGCCCAACGAACCGAATTGAAGATCATCGGCTTGGAAAAGGATCCGCGTGAACGTGAAGAAGCACGGCAGAAACTGGAGCAAGCCGGACTGTGGGGTGCGCGCGTGGTCGTTGAGCCGTGGGATATTGAAGATCTGCCGCCCTATTTTGCCAACCTGGTCACCTCCGAAGGGTTGTTGACCTCCGGCCAAGTCAGTGTATCTCGCGAACAACTCGGGCACGTTCTCAGACCTTACGGTGGTATGATTGTCGCTGGCTCTCCCGATGGTGAAACGGGGGAACAGAAATGGTTTAGATTTGAGCGGCCCGGCTTGGATGGCGCTGCCGGGTGGACCCAGCAATATGGCAATCCCCAAAACACAGCTTGTTCCAAGGATGAAACAGTTAAAGGACCGCTGGGATTACTCTGGTACGGTGAACCTGGCTCACAGCGGATGGTTGAACGTCACGCCAAGGCTCAAAGTCCCCTGGCCTTAGACGGACGACTTTTCGTGCAGGGCGAAGAAGTGGTCATGGCGTACGATGCGTTTAATGGTACCGCCCTGTGGCAGCGAGAGATTCCCGGGGCTGTGCGGGCCCGCGTGGATATAGACGGGGGGAATCTGGCCCTTACGGAAGAGGCGCTATATGTGGCAGCGAATGATATTTGCTACCGGCTTGATCCCGCAACCGGTAAAACCATACGCAAGTACAGTATTCCGGAAGCCGAAGACGGCAGCCCGCGTCGTTGGGGCTACGTTTCCTTTGCGGACAATATGCTGATCGGCATCAGAGCCTTGCCGCTCAAGCAGGGATATGCTGCGGAGTTTCGGGCCAAGTATCCCCGGCCGAACGACGCCGTAAGCTGGGCTTACAAACGATCCAATGCCAAATGGTTTCCGATGACAACCTATCCGAAATGGGAGAATTACAACAGTGACATTGGTTCAATAACGGACAATATGATGGTCGGTGATATGGTTTTCGCAATAGATCCGGACACCGGCGAGATCATTTGGCAGCATGCCGGCAAGCGCATTTCCAATATTACCGCCTCAATTGGGGACGGGAAGGTGTTCTTTGCCGAAAACGCAATTACAGATGCGCAACAGGAATTCGCTGTCAAACAGCGTATCGACCTTATCGCAAATGGTACGTATGTCGAATCTGAGAAGATGAAAAAGCTCGCTAACGAATATGAACCCGTCGATATTCGCTTGGCGCTGGCACTGGAATTGGCGACCGGTAAAAAACTGTGGGAACATGCGGTCGATTTCACCGGGTGTTGCGGCGATGCAATGGGCTCAGCCGTTCAGGATGATGTATTGCTTTTCTTCGGCTGCATTGGCAATCATGATGCTTACCGATTCCGCGAAGATCAATTAGCCTTTCGCCGGATTGTCGCCCTCTCAGCGGTGGATGGCAAAACGCTCTGGTCCCGGCCGTGTAACTATCGTACTCGGCCGGTAGTAGTTAACAAAACGATCATTCTGGAACCACAGGCATGCGATCTGCATACCGGCGAAATTAAGCTGCGTACCGATCCGGTGACCGGCAGGGAAAATCCGTGGGAGTTTCTCCGGCCCGGCCATACATGTGCTATTTCCAGCGCCTCGGCCAACACGTTATTCTATCGCTCCTCGTGCTCGGCAATGTATGATATTGAGCGGGATTCGGGAGTGGTTATTTTCGGCGGTATTCGTCCCGGCTGCTGGATTAGCATGATACCGGCCAGCGGAGTGTTGCTGGCGCCGGAGGCGAGCTCGGGATGTACCTGCTCTTATCCGTTGCGATGTTCGTTTGCCCTCGTGCACAAACCTCGGAAGGAACGGCCCTGGAGCGTCTTCGTCAATCAGACCTTACTCGATGAAAAGGGAAGGGTCATCCCCTTCACTTATGGCAAACCTGTAAGACATCTGGCCATCAACTT
>DAOVMB010000162.1 GCA_030630905.1 Sedimentisphaerales bacterium | reverse complement strand
TGCGTGTGCTTGTGACAAAGGAATATTCTATAGCGGTTATCATATGGTCGGACCTGTGGATAAAATAATCAGAGAAATAGACCCCAATGCAATTATCGCTTATGTGCCGGGCTGCCCGCCGAAACCGGAAGCAATGATATCCGGCGTGGTCAAGGTGTTATCTGCTTTATAAACAGGATATAAATATGCAGCAGGAAGAACTAAAAAACAGGTTGTCCGAAGTAAAGGACAAGCTCGTCGGCATCGAACAGACAACAGATGACAGAATATATCTTTCGTGTGAAGCCAAAAACGCATATGGCGTTACCAGGTTTCTATTTGAAGATTTGGCTTTAAGGTTCGTGATTGCAACCGGGATTGATTCCGATGATTGCTTTGAAATCCTGTATCATTTTTCAAATGACGAAACAGGTTGTATTATCACTGTAAAAGCCTTCATCCGTAACCGCGAGAAGCCGTCAATCGAATCGATCACGCCGTTTTTGCCCGGTGCTGAGTGGATAGAAAGGGAAATACACGACCTGTTTGGGATCAATTTTGAGAACCATCCTAATTTAAGACGACTGATTCTGGCTGATAATTGGCCTGAAGGCGTTTATCCGTTGAGGAAAGAAGTAAAGAAATGAAAAAAACAGTGCAAAAGCCGATTCTTGCAGTCGGGCCGTTTCACCCGCTACAGGAAGAAATGGAGTTTTTCCAACTTACCTTAGACGGCGAGATTGTAACCGATATCGACATGAGAATATCGTACAACCATCGTGGAATAGAGAAGATCAGTGAAACGCTGCAGTTTGACCAGGTACCTTTTCTGGTCAGCCGCGTTTGTGGAATCTGCTCGGCATCACATCCTTTAGCTTATGTACAGGCGGTTGAGGATATTGTTGGTGTCCAGCCGCCTGAGCGAGCCCTTTACGTGCGCACAATCATCAACGAGTTGGAACGTATCCATAGTCATATGCTCTGGGTGGGCTTGGCGGGGCATTTCATCGGCTATGATACCGTATTCATGTGGGCGTGGAAATATCGCGAGCCGGTGCTCGATTTACTTGAGGAAATAACCGGCAACAGGAACAATTACGGCAACGTTAAGGTGGGTGGCTGCCGGGAAGATATCCAGGATGAAATTATACCCAAGATGTTAAAAGATATCGACTTGCTTGAGCAGAAGGTGGAAATGCTCACGAAAGCCGTACTTGACGATCCTGTTCTGCACGTCCGGCTTAAAGGTGTTGGCATTTTGAGCAAGGAAGATGCCATAGCATACGCGGTAGCCGGCCCGACGGCCAGGGGCAGCGGCATTGACATCGACGTGCGGCATGACGACCCCTATGCCGCTTACAGTGATTTGGACTGGAACGTCATCAGTCAGCCTGAAGGAGACGTGTTCGCAAAAGCCGTTGTTCGCCTGCTCGAGACCCTGGAAGCCGTTAAAATGATTAAAGAAGCGCTTAACAAGCTTCCGAAGGGCCCTGTTGCTATAGAGGTAAAGGAAATCCCGCCTGGCGAGGGATGCGGCCGTGTCGAAGCTCCGAGGGGCGAAAACTTTCATTATGTTCGCAGCGACGGCGGGAACAGACCCATCCGTCACAAGATCAGAGCGCCCAGTTATGTCAATGTGCCCTCTTTCAGGGCCTCGTGCATCGGCCAGCATATCGCCGACGTTACAATTACGCTCGCGGCGGTCGATCCCTGCTATAGCTGCACCGAGAGGCTTGCAGTCGTTGACGGGCACAATAACGTTAGCCACGATTACGAAACGCTGTTGCGAATGAGTCGTGAGAAGACAGCACGGATTCAGAAGGAAATTGGCGCACCGGAACTGAAGTTGGAGGATTTATAAATTGGATAAGATTCTACTTGTTCCCGTTTTTCTGCCGCTGATAGCAGGCTTTATACTGCTGTTTTTGCCGAACAGACTAAGGTCCATATCGAGTGTGCTTACTCTGGTAATCTCGATCGTCACATTTGTGCTGGGTATTACGATATTTACCGGCGGCAAGTCTGAGTATGCCTGGTCAATCCTGCATCTCGGCGAGCAATTAGGCGGCCTCGAATTAGTATTGATGCTTAGCGTCAAGCCGCTCGGCGCGTTTATGCTGATGTTCGCGATGGGATTCGGCCTGCTCATCACTCTTTATTCACTCAGATCTATTGGGCAAAGCATGGCACGGGTGAATGAGTATTATGCCGCAATCCTGCTCACAATCGGTGGCTCGGCGGGAATATTGCTTTCCAACCACCTGTTGTTTCTGCTGATATTCTGGGAGATTGTGACCGTCTCGCTATATCTTTTAATCGCAACAGGCGGAAGGAATTCTAATTTTGCAGCGACGAAAAGTTACGCTATGATCGGCGCATCCGACGCCGCTTTCATGCTCGGCGTCTTTATAGTCTGGGCGATTTCAGGAACTTTTGTTATCTCAGATATTAGCTTGGCGACTACTTCGGCTCTGTCGATTATAGCCTTCTTGCTGCTTATGATAGCCGCCATTACCAAAGCAGGAGCACTGCCGCTGCATACTTGGTTGCCAACGAGCGGGGAATATGCACCGGCCTCTGTGATGGCACTGTTACCGGCCGCGATTGATAAACTTTTAGGCATTTATCTGTTGGTCGTTGTCACGTGGGAAATGTTTATCATCAAACCAGGGATTCTGATGACTATCCTGGCAATCATTGGTTCAGCAACAATTATTATTGCCGTCATGATTGCCATGGTTCAGCACAATCTCAAGAAGCTGCTCTCTTATCACGCGATCAGCCAGGTCGGGTATATGATTCTTGGCATCGCAACCGGGACACCCGTGGGCATTGCAGGCGGCCTGTTCCACATGCTCAACAATGCAATCTATAAATGTTGTCTGTTCTTGTGCGGCGGTGCCGTCGAGCAAGCGGCAGATACACCCGAACTGGACAGGCTCGGCGGCCTGGGCAGGAAAATGCCGTTCACCTTTGTGACGTGTCTGATTGCGGCACTGAGTATTTCGGGCATCCCGCCGCTCAATGGTTTCGTTTCCAAATGGATGATCTACCAGGGTGTAATTGAAATGGGTACGACACGAACCGGTTGGGCCACGGGATTATGGCCCATCTGGCTGACCTGTGCGATGTTCGGAAGTGCACTGACCCTTGCTTCATTCGTCAAGCTCATCCATTCCATGTTCCTTTCGCGGCTGCCGGACAAACTGAAAGGGGTGAGGGAGGTTGCGCCCGTCCAGACTATTCCGATGGTTGTCCTTGCTCTGCTGTGCGTGCTCTTCGGAGTTTTCTATAAGGTACCGTTAAATCTGTTCATTTACCCGGCATTGAATGCTTTAAGCATAGGTACCGAAGGCGCAATTTTCGGTACCTGGCAGTCCGGTCTTGCGACGATTTTGATCATCGCCGGCATTGGAATCGGCCTGCTCATCTGGGCGATTGGAAAATTCTCGAAGAATGTAAGAATCGTTCCCACCTGGACATGTGGCGAGGTGCAGTCCAACGAAGAGATGAGAATACCGGGGACACACTTTTATAAGACAGTTTCTCGAATGGGCGGTTTGAAACAGCTTTATGAGAGTCAGGAAAAAGGATATTTTGATGTATACGATCAGGGCGGCAGATGTGGATTGACGCTGACAGCTTTCTTGCGATGGCTTCATTCCGGGATTCTGCCAATGTATTTAACCTGGGTTACCTTGGGTTTGCTGGTTGTCTTGTTTGTGGTTTGCGGAATTTGGTGAGGTTGACATGACTATATTCTATATTTTAATGATATTTATCGTCATCGCGAGTCTGATCGCGGTGGAAACAACAGATCTGTTAAGTGCCGTGATATGTATCGGCGCGATGGGGTTCGGTGTTTCTTTGATTTTCTTATTTTTACGGGCGCCGGACATCGCTATTACTCAGATTGTGGTGGAAGTTCTGGGTTTGATTATCCTGATTCGTGCTACGATCTCACGTGATCTGACTTTCATTAGTGGAGACAAGGAGTTTTTCGGAACGGTTGTTTCTGTGGCGATTATCTTCGTGATTTTTCTTGCCGGCCTGAGAGTGTTCGAGACGCTGCCTGAGTTCGGAACGGCTATTTTCACCGAAGCTCCAAATGCCGCCTCCCAGACATATATCAGTCAGGGCCTGGACAAAACAGGAGCGGCAAATCTTGTCACCTCGGTGATTCTGGATTACCGCGCCTACGATACACTTGGCGAGGCAACCGTACTGTTTACCTCGATTATCGGGGCCACTGTTCTTCTGCGAAGAAAGACAAAAAATACACCTGAGACGTTACAACCAGTTTCGGAATCTTAAAGATTTTCCCGGAGGATTTAAACGAATGAAGGGAATGACAATCATAGTCAAAACGATCAGTAGCTGGGTCAAGATGCTGATTGTGCTGTTTGGTATCTATATTATTCTTTTTGGCCACCTGACGCCGGGAGGTGGTTTTGCGGGCGGAGTGATTTTGGCTTCTTCTTACGTCCTGCTAATGTTGGCGTTCGGCGGAGAATTCGTAAAGAAAGACCTGCCCCTGCCCCTTGTCTCGAAGCTCGATTGTCTTGGGGCATTTGCCTTCATCCTGATTGCCATTTTGGGACTTGTTTTTGGCGGCGTCTTCTTCGCCAATTTCCTGTTTGAGAAATATGGCCAGCCATTAAACCTTTTAAGTGCCGGCACGATACCGCTGTCGAACATCGCGATTGGTCTTAAAGTCGGCGCGTCTCTGTTTTTAGTTATCTTTAGCCTTTCGATCTGCTGTAAAGGTTCGCAATTGGACAGAAAGTGAAAAGGAGTACGAACGATGCTCTATGCATTGTGCTTTTTATTGTTTATGATCGGGCTGTATTGTGCGGTCGTCAAAAAGAATATGGTCAAAATTGTAGTCGGTATTCTGATTATGGAATATGCCGTCAATCTTTTTCTGATCATGCTTGGGTATCGACAAGGCGGCGTGGCGCCGATTATAGACAAAAGCCATCTGGAATCGCAGGCCGCCCTGAACAACTTTGTGAGCAGCTCTGTTGATCCGCTGCCCCAGGCGCTCGTGCTTACCGCAATTGTAATTAGCCTTGGTTCGTTAGCGCTTATGATTTCGATATGCATCAGGACTTACGAAAAATACGGCACCTTTGATATTACGGAGATAAGGAGGTTAAGAGGATGAGCATACTCCTGCCTGCGTTTATTGCAATACCTCTTGCAACGGCATTTCTGCTCCCGATGTTCGGCAAGCGTGGAAAAGATGCCGCAACGGTCGTCGCCAACCTGGCGACTGTTTCACTGCTCCTGCTCGCCATTACCTGCATCGGCAAGGCCGAAGTCTATGAAATAGGCAAGTGGCCCATTCCTCTTGGAATTAATCTTGTTCTTGATGGCTTAAGTTCCCTTTTGCTTTTAGCCATTGGTGTCGTAGCAGCCGCCGTAATGCTTTTTAGTGCCGGATATATGGAGCAATACACAGCAAAGGCAAAATTCCTCAGCCTGTTTCTGCTTATGGTCGCGGGAATGAACGGCGTTGTTCTTTCAGGAGACCTCTTTAACTTATTCGTATTTCTGGAGATTGCCTCGATTGCATCTTATGCTCTTGTCGGCTTCGGCTGCGGACACGAAGAGCTTGAGGCATCCTTCAAGTATATGGTCCTGGGCAGCATCGCTTCCGTGTTTATCCTTTTCGGGATTGGTCTTGTTTACGGTAACACCGGTGCCCTGAATATGGCTTATGTCTCAAAAGCTATACAGAGTTCGGGCTTGAACGTCGGGCTTGGTTTTGCTTTGGCGTTGTTTATTGTCGGTTTCGGCCTTAAAGCTGCATTGGTCCCGTTCCATGCCTGGCTGCCAGATGCACACCCATCGGCTCCTGCTCCGATTTCCGCCATGCTTTCAGGTGTACTGATAAAATCGCTCGGTGTTTATGCTCTTGCCCGGGTGGTGTTCAACGTGTTCGGCGTTTCGCTTGCAGTCGGATGGCTGCTGATCGCGCTTGGGATTTTAAGCATGGTCGTCGGAGCCTTTCTGGCAATCGGGCAGTGGGACATCAAGCGGCTCATGGCTTATTCGAGCATTAGCCAGATTGGATATGTCGTCTTGGGAATCGGCCTTGGCGCCATGTTACTTGCCAAAGGAGCGAACCCAGCCTGGGCTTCTTTGGCTATTTTGGGTGGATTGTTCCACCTGGTCAACCATGCCGTTTATAAATCTTTGTTATTCCTGACCAGCGGCTCGATCGAAATGGCAACCGGCACAAGACAGCTAAGAGAAATGGGAGGACTCACACAGAGATTG
>DAOVMB010000246.1 GCA_030630905.1 Sedimentisphaerales bacterium | reverse complement strand
GTCCTCGAGCCCGCACACAACCTGAAGCTGCGGCTCGTAGGGCACGTCAAAGAAGTGATTGACCTTGCAATAGGCGTTGGAGTGCGTTCGGCCCATAAAGCCATAGCCTATGAGACCGACATTAAGTTTTTTAGTCATTTTAGTGATTCCTTATTCAAGTTCTTAGGATAGAAAAAGCATATATGAAGTACCAATTCCGAATTCACAACTAAGACGTCCACCCGTGCGCCGCCCGCACTTTGAGCATCACATCGAGGATCGCGTTCCAGGTATCCTGTGTTTCGAGCATCGCGTTGGAGAACATGCACCCGTCCCAGCAGATGTGCTGGATGCCGCGCTCCGCGGCGTCCTTAAGCCAGTAGCCTGCGCAGCGGACGATGTCGAGCTTGCCGTTGGGGTCGTCGGCTGGGCAGTGCTTGCCCGTCTTGTCGTGCGAACCAGAGCCGTGTACCTCGCCGTCGTTCTGCGCCACGTGGAAGTCGATGGTCCAGGGCCGCAGCTTGTCAACCATCGTTTCGTAGGCGGCGTAGAACTCCTCGTCCGAATAGCCGGCTTCCAGCAGCGCATGTTCCGGCGCATTGTAGCCCATCAAGAACAGGTAGGTGTGGGCCATATCGGCCTGAAAGCCAAGCGTCTCCGGCATTCCGACGGCTTCCAAGAGATCGAGCGTGTCCTTCCAACTGTGCAGGCCAGCCCAGCAGATCTCGCCCTCTGCGGCCAGGCGTTCGCCGTGGTCGGCGGCGACCTTGGCCGCTTCGCGGAACGTCTCGGCGATTCTCGCGGTGTTTGTCTTTGGGTCTTCGCCCCATTTTTCGACGCCGAACTCCGCCGAGTCGATCCGGATCACGCCGTACTTGCGCACGCCATGCTCGTTGAACACGCCGGCGATGCGGCATGCCATGCGCACGGCGCTGAGAAATTTCTCGCGAGCCGCTGCATCCCCCATCGCCGAATCGCCGATCGTGCCGGGCCAAACCGGGGCGACAAGCGAGCCGACGCTAAAACCGTAGCCGGCAATCAGGTCGGCGATCTTCTTCAGCTCGTCGTCGCTGGCGTTAGGGTCGGTGTGCGGCAGGAAAAGGAAGTAGTCAATCCCGTCGAACTTCTGGCCGTTCACCTCCGCGCCGGCGGTCAATTCGAGCATCCGTTCGAGACTAATCGGTGGCTCCTGGCCCGGTTCATTTCCTTTGCCGACCAGCCCGGGCCACATGGCGTTGTGAAGTTTGGGGAGGGTATCCGAACTCATCTTTAGCTCCTTTCTGGTTCAGTAGCGTTCATGATAGCTATTGCCTTGCCTTCTCGTGGACCAACTCGACCGCGCCGCCCGGCAGCATTTCCTTCCAGCCTGGCTGGCGGTTGCCCTCGAGGGCAATTACTTTGCCGCCCGAATGGAATTCCGGGCCTTGCAGCCTAACATTTTGCAGCCATTTACGAAAAATACAAGAAGATTTTTGAAGATTTAACATCATCCAGCACTTAGAACGCCATTTTACTTTTCTTTTCGATGAATAGCAACCTCCAGCGTCTGGTTTTCGTTGACGATCTGTCCTTTAGCCAGTTTGATTTCGAGACGGCCGTCTTTGAGCGTGTAACTGCTCCTGACAACTATATGATCCAATGTAACGGTCGCTCTGGCAAAGTCAAAATCAACCGGAATCGCAAAGGCAAGAGATTCAACACTCAGCCGGCCCCAGTTCACTGTGATCTTCTCACGCTGCGTCTTTTCGTCCCGCTTTTGAGTGAACATTCCCCATCCCTCGGCGGCGGTAAAGGCGGCAGAGAAGTTATCAGGCGTGATCTTCGGCGCAAAGCCGATGTGGCCTTTCGGGCCATGATACTCATAGCCGGCCAGAGCCGTATAGACGCCCCAGCTTGCCATTGCCCTGGCGTAGTGATCGCCGCATTCAACCTCGTTGAAGGGATTGTGCTTAGAGGGGTGGTAGCGCTTATGGATGCCGTAACAGATTGCAATGGCTTCGGTAACCATCCCTTCCCAGACCATGTGGCCGGCGACCTGGTACTCGATGCCCGTCCAGATCTCGCTTCGATACCGGACTCCTTCTTCTATATGGTCGCTCTTGGGCCAGGTGCAGGTGAACAAGCCCGGCTCACCAGCCCTGGCGAACCAACGCTCCGGCTTATGCACAGCGTTGTACGGCCCGATATCGGGCGTCCAGTTATATTTCCAGACCGACCGCAGAGCTTTGCCTACGTGCTTAGGTGGATAGATGTAGCCCAGGCCGAGCTGATGTGCCCAGCCCTGGCCGAAAAGCTGGTCGGACAAACACCCTTTTGCATACTGATGTTTCGGATACTTCTGCAGGTCCACGATCTGAATGAAATATTCGCCGCCCCAGAGCCGTTCGACCGTGAGCCGGCTACCGCTTTCGAATATCTTCCGATAGCGCTCGGCGAATTGCTCGTCACCCATTTCTTTCGCCATTTCCTCGCCGGCACGAAGCGCCGCCAGGTATAGCGAGCCAACGAACGTGTTCGGCCCCTCGAAGTTGATGTCGTAGGTGTTGTGCTGGCTGGCCTCGATGAGACCGTCATCGTTACCGTCCCGGGCGATAGAGAACTCCAGCGCCATTTTAATGCGGGGCCAGTTACGCTTCAGGAAGGCATTGTCCGCTGACATTTGGTGCTCGCGATAAGCCTTGAGCACGGTGCCGCACTGGCCGTCGGCGGCGTATGCGCGGTTGCTCCTGAAGCCGACCAGTCCGCTCTCGGCGTCGAAACCCTGCCCAAAATCCTGCATCTCTCTTACGCTTCGTTCAAGCTCAGGGAACAAACGGGCCGGGGCGTGCGCATAGTTCCACACATGGGTGCAGGTACCCGGGCAGGAACCGACACCTTCCCATGCCCAGAATCGGCCGTTCTCCCACCACTGGCATGTCCCCGTCGCCAGGTTGCATACGGTCGAATGCAGACGGAAAAGCAGCCACCGGGGAAGCGTGCTGTTCCGGTAGTAGGCCTTGTACCATTTTGCCGTATCTCCGGTAAGGCGGCTCCAGTCGTCCGCTACATAATGAGCGACCTCGGGGGCACTGTCCAATCGGGTGGCGTACTCATGGCCGTGTGTATGATTCGGAAAGAACCAAGCCAAAACAAAGTTGAAGACATGTCTGCCGTGCGGCTCTAATTCTATAGTGCGGCTTGCCACTGCTGCACTGCGCCTTTCAGTGACGGGATAGGATAAATCCTGTTCGGCATGGAGCTTTACATCCCGATCGCCAACGGCTTCCAGAAGTGTGCTCGCTTCCTGAGGCGAAGCCCCATCCTCCAAAAGGGCCAACACCATCGAGCCATAGTCGGGAAGCTCTTCAATCGGACCCACAGGCCCCTTATGCGGTTCGTCCGATAGCTCGATCTCGTCAACGTTAATGTGCCCCCAGCCGCCGGAAAACTTATCGACGATCTCGATTTTTGCCGTCTTGCCCTCGAATTCCTGCACGTTCCAGAAATACCATTCGAGCTTCTCGTTATTCTTGCCGGTCGCCGTGCGTACGATCTGGCCGTTTATAATCAGGTTGATGCAAGTCTCTCCGGCATGGCCGCCGCCCCCGATTAAAAAGTTGATGAACTTACGGGAGATTTCAAATGACGGCGAGGTCAGCATGCCGCCAGACCCATCTCCGCCCAGAAACGTATTGACGAGGCCTTTCCCAAGAAAGCCGCTGACCTCATTCTGATTGTCAAGCGTGCCCTTTGCGGGACTTTTGCCGAAGGCTTCTCCCGCCGCCTCCCATTTTCCATAGCCCGGGTCTTCAAAGTCCGCCAGCACGATTTTCGCCTTCGGCTTCGGAGCCTCTTTGGGTAAAGGCGCCTTCTCGGCCGTGTGTACAATCAAGGTCCGCTCTTTCTCATTTACGATCCGAGTCCGGCGCAGAGCGTGTACTGCCTTGGCCGAATCAATGAGGACGGCGTTCTCAAGCCAGCCTACAATGCCGGTAGTAACGTTCGCATCGGAAACATTCTCCACAACGATGCTTAACATCGTAGCCGGCAGAGCGGAATCCTTCGCGTTCAGCGGAATAAAGGGTGATGAGCAAGTCATCGCAACCTTAACCGGGAACGCTTCGTTACCGTACCGAACTAAGGCAATCGGATATTCACCGGCAAAATCCACTGTCCCGAAATCCCGGTCCAATGTCTTTGTGGAAGTCTTGCCGTCTTTTTTGACGATGATGGCAAAACCGGAATCGACAGGCGAGTCCGGCCGGTACGTCCGGTAACATTCAGCTCCATAGCCGGTGAAAACATGGCGGTTGAAAATTTGCCAGACTCCGAAAGTGCCGTCGCCCCTTAGATACAACTGGCCCGCTCCGATCCCGCCGACGGGCATCCCGATCGTCTCGAGATCTTTGCCGCGATAGACTGGCTGCTGTCCCCGTTCGAAGAGCCGCTTCATCGTATCCGGCGAGAGCTTCTTGTCCGCGGGAACAAGATGCTTCGGTCGCTTCGTAACGGCACGTGCCGTGTGCTGGACCACCGGAAAAAAACTTAAAACCATAATCCCAACAACTGTCATCCATAATTTTCTCATCGTTCGATACCTCTTATTTCTTTTATCCATCAAACAATTTTACTTAACGGTTCCGGGCATCAGGCGCCCCACGTTTAAGTTTAATTACCAACAGGGTCGGCTCTACAATATGCAGGTTATTCAGAAGAGGTTCGGTGTACTTGATGTCTCCGTACTCGGCTTCTTCGAAATGATGCTGCTTGCCCACGTGGTTGTTCCAGTCCACGCCTTCGGTCAGAAAACCATGCCGGCCGTGATGATGTTTGGCAATCGCCCGCAGGATGGTCAGCCCATCGGCAAGATATGACTCATTATTGGTATCGATATAAGCTTCGAAATATGCCAGTGCCGCCTCGGCACTCTCCCAAAGGTATGCCGTGTCCCAGCTCTTTTCCATGTAGAGCAGGCCTTTGGTCTGCACGCCGTTTCTATC
>DAOVMB010000290.1 GCA_030630905.1 Sedimentisphaerales bacterium | reverse complement strand
ATGACCCAATGAACAAAAGTTTTAGTTTGCGATTCTATTCTATTTTCTTGAAATACTCCCGGAACTTACCGGCGCAAACCCAATAATATCTTCCTTCAAAATTGATATGATAAATTTCGTGACCGTCAATAAGGATTGCAACCGAGGTGGCATCCTTTGCAACGACCTGATAAGGCTCGGATGATTTGTCACCCTCAGAATCCATATATACTAGGGAGCGAGTGTATCGGAAACGAACCTTGCCGAATCAAGCCTTGATCTTCTTGTGATGTTTTTCAGCAATATCACGCCTGTTGCGGATATCCCTCATTGTCATGCGAACATCCGACTTCCAGATTCCGAGTAATCTTTTATCAATCATCCATCATTTCTCGCAAAAAAGAGTTCATATTCTGAATCAGGATCGACGTTGCCGTGGAAATGGTTACAATAGCCGTCAGGGGTAAATCCAATATCGAGAGTAGCTATAGCATCTCTCTCGAGTAACTCGTCTTTTATGAGCCACTCAAACTGTTGGTCCTTATCAACACAAAGCAGTTGCCCATACGAATCGCTCCCATGCATTGTCAGAACGACAGTGAGTGATAAAGTGGATTTAACAAGAATAAACGGAAGGCCGGTGATTGATATAGAATCCGTATAAGGGCAATTAAGCGATATCCAAAGAAGCAGGTTGCCCAGTGAGACAAGACCTTGCCGGTTGCCAATTATCTCGATGATCGGCTTGTCGATCCACTGACGTTTCACCAGTTCGGCTGTGATCGATGAACCTGGCAGAACGACCCAGTTCGGAGGATAATCTTTTCCTGTTACCATTTCAGTTCCTTGTGTATCGACAACGTTCAGTCACGGTTCTCTAAATATTTTTCTCGGCCATGTATCAGATAACCATCCATCGTTTTCACCACTTGAAAATACCTGTCAAGATGCGGTCGCTTTATCGCTCGTTAATAACGAATCTTTACGATTGAAGCAGAATTTTCAAGAAAGGATTCGTGGTTTCCCGCTTCCGCAAGATTGATAACAAGTTCTGCTGGCAAAGTGTGCTACGCACATCTCTTGGTCTAAACAATCTGGGCTTCGAATTTATTGAGTTGGCAGAAGTCTTTCATCTGGTGTGCGTAGTCGCCGTAGAAGAATATCTGGTGGAAGCCGGGAAAGCTGAGCACTTCCTGTCTGCCGTCGAATTTGACCTTGACCGAAACGACGCAACCACCGCTGGGCGGCACGTCCATATTCTCCAGCACAGAACCGGCTGAAATCAACACTTTCGATGCCGAGCTTCCGTCCGCTTTGCCCGGCAACAAATCGATGCTTGTTACGCGCTGACCTATCTGCCAGAGTGTTCTCGGCACGGCGTCCCTATTGCCGTGATGGTGCATCAAATCGAACGGCTCAGGGCCCGAGCCGAAGCCGTTAAGCTTCGTGGGGCACGAGCAATGTGCGCCGATGATCGAATCGTCGGCAGTATCGGCCACGGGGTCCTGCTGGAAGCCCGGCCTGTGGAACAGATACTGCGTGATGATATGCGAAGCGACCGCGCCGTAGTCGGCTTTGCAGACTGCCGGGATGCCGTCGTCGTTCATCCGCGACCAGGCGATGCAGGGCAGGCTCACCTTGATCTTGCCCAGGGCTCCAAGGCAGTCCATCGTGATAGCGTCGGCCTGCTCGGCTTCGAGAATCCTGCCGGCCACGTAGTAGCTTTTGACGCCGTTGATAACGTCCTGGCGGGTTGCGCCCGTTACCTTCCTCGCCCGGCGAAGATAATCGTCGGCCATCGCCAACATATCTTTACTTTCGGCGGTCTTGTTATACTGTTCGATGAAGGTCGTGGCCGGCACGACTTGCATCGTGATTCCCGTATCGGCTAAAGGTGCTTCTGAACGATTCTTGCCCTTTATCACAACGCAGCGGGTCTTGCGCATCTTGGCCGAGGCGCAGAGCATTTTCATACCGTAGGCGGCCTGGCCGAAATCATTCGTCGAATAAATCACGCAGCCGGGCGTTTCGCACAGCTTGATCGTGTTGGTTGTGAAAGATGTGCCCAGCGGTGAAAAAATAATCGACGGGATTGTGCTGTGAGCAACTTTTGCGGCGCTCGGCCAGGAATGTTTCTGGCGATCCATCATGACCAGCAGCAGGCCGTCTGCTTTTTGTGCTTCGGCTTCGGATATCCAGCCTTCGGCTTCAGCGAGACTATAAAGTGGTTCGCCGCGGAGGTCGAACTTTGCGCCGAGCTTTTCGGCGGTGCTTGTCATTTTCTCGCTGTACATCTTCTGAGCGGCCTTCCCGTCATAGACGGCCCCCGGCCAGAGCATCCCGTAGTCTTCCTTCCGCCGGACAAAGGCCGCTTTGATGGTCGGCACATATTTTGACGCCGGCCCATAAGGGCGGATGGGATTCTGTGTCACCATGGGTTCTTTGACCAGCGCATTGCAGCCTTGCAAAAGAACAGAACCCGCTACGAATCCGGCTGAAGTGCGGATGAACTGTCGTCGGCTGAGATTGTGATTACAGTTACATTTTAAGGGGCATCTTCCGGAACTCATCGTTATCTCCTGCAAAAAAATTCTGTGACTTGTTTATATTTATTGTTTGCATTGCGCAGGATATGATATGGTCTGCCAAATAGAATTGCAAGGATTTAGCCGGATCAGTCGGCCAGAATTTAAACCGGCCTTTTCTGTGACTGCCGGCCATTCCAGGTTTTCCAATTCACTTGAGCCCCAGCTTCGCCAGCACGTCAACGCCCCGTGTGCTGTTCTGGTCGTACCCGAGCCAGGCATCAGCAATTTTTCCTTCGCGGTCGATGATGTAATTGACGGGAGCGGCTCTCGCCCCGTAAATGAAGAACCCTGCCTTAACAGCTTCGTCCGAGTTGTCCAGGACATTTGAGAAAGTCACTGAGCAATGGCAGAGAAAATCTAACGCGATTTGTCTATCATCTGCAAAGTCAAATCCAAGGACTATCAGGCCTTTGCTCTTGTACTTTTTGTATAATTTCTCAAGGTACGGCATCTCCTGCCGACAAGGCGGGCACCCAACGCGCCAGAAATTCAGCCACACGACTTTGCCCCGATAGTCCGACAATGTGATTTTGCCCCCATCGACCGAGAGTAGCTCGAAATCTGGCGCCTGCCGCCCCGGCTTGATAAGCTTGTCCTTTGGAGTGGGCGGATGCCACTGTTTCCAGCCTTTCGGTGGTGTCCACCTGAACTTCTTCATCGGTATTTCAGCGTTCAGCACCACTTTAGACCAAACCTCTCGGGTGATTATGTCCTTGTTTGACCGCACGACACTCTTGAGTTTACGTGGAACGTTGTCCCGCCTGGAAATCCAGAAGTACTGACTCCGCTGGTGGTCCGCATAGCTTACCTCAATCACGTTACAATCCTCGTGGCCTATTTTCTCAACACCGCGGTTCTGCATCCAGTCTATAACGGGCTCAAGAGTATCGTTTATTCCCTGGAAAACAGATGGATTGACTATAGGAAAACAATTGCTCTTCTTTAGAACAACAGAATACCCGATCGAATACTTGCCTGGCGGAGCCGGTTCCTCCATATAAACATTAAAGCGGCTTTTTTTATAAGAATCGTCATCCTCGCCGCTAAACCACGGTCGGCCATTTGGCCAATAACTCCACGCATACCGGCCATCGCCGACAAGAATGCCGTGATTCTTACCATCCTTGTTTATCGTCTCCACACGAAAAAAGTTCGGCTTCTTCATCCAGACTCTATATGTCCAAGGCTCCCACTTGTCGCCGTCGGTCTCTTCCCTCAGGCTGCTTTCGTACGACAGAGTCTTGGTTTTGCGGATTGCCTCAGTCATTTTGCCGTACAGTGCTCGTGCTTCGGGTTCATCTTGGATTATCAGATTAGATGGTTTCTGTTGCTGCGGCGATCCCGCGCAATCAGGAGTCAGACACAAGAATGCTGCGCCGACAACAACAACTACAGTCCATATAAAGATATTGTTTCTCATTTACATCTCCTGTAGTCTTCTTAAACGTACTTATTGTTCCAATTACGGTTTGGGCAGAGGCCAGAAAACGATGTCTCCGGCTTCGGAGGTTCCCCACTTTTGCGGTCTGCCGCGACTCATGGCGACCTCGCCATCGTCATCCGCGAAATTCGGGCCGACGCTGTAGAGAATGAAATCATCATCTATTCTTTTATAGACCAGGGGCTTGTCGCTGTATGGATCCGGAGGTAACTCATCAAGGAATCCGGCCGCAACCAACTCACCGAGGGCTGCCGGATATTGATCCTTCTCCAACCGCCATCGCTGAAGCGCCAGTATCGCCACTGTTGCTTCGTGACGTATTTTGCCCCTATATGCTATTTCAGAGACTCTGGCCGTAGCCGGCATATAAATTTGAATCAGGAAGAACCTCTGGTTTAGCCATGATTCGTACATTATCTCATCAGCCGTTTTGAGATTAGATATATGCTTTTGGTAAGGAGT
>DAOVMB010000222.1 GCA_030630905.1 Sedimentisphaerales bacterium | reverse complement strand
TATACCTGGACGGCAGCCGAATCGTAGTAACCGCCGGGGCGAACATGGGATTCATGAACGCCGTTCTCGCTATTACCGATCCGGGCGACGAGATAATTCTCCAGTTGCCGTACTATTTTAATCATGAGATGGCGGTGGCGATTGCCAACTGCAAAGCCGTCTGCGTACCGACCGACGACGACTACCAATTGCAGTCGGAGGCAATCGCCGCCGCGATCACGGACCGAACGAGGGCCGTAGTTACCATCTCGCCGAATAATCCGACCGGGGCGGTTTACCGCGAATCGGACTTACGGAAGGTCAATGAAATCTGCCGTCGAAACGGTATCTACCACATCAGCGACGAAGCATACGAATACTTCACATACAACGATACCCGGCATTTTTCGCCCGGTTCAATTGCCGGGGCTGGCGAGCATACGATTTCACTGTTTTCTCTCTCTAAAGCATACGGCTTCGCGAGTTGGCGGATCGGCTGGATGGTCATACCCGAGCATCTTTTCATGTCGGTTAGGAAAATACAGGACACCATTCTGATCTGTCCACCGGTCATTTCGCAGTGGGCCGCCATCGGCACGATGAAGGCTGGCCGGTCGTACTGCCACCAAAAGCTGGAAATGACCGCCGAGATCCGCTGGATATGCCTGGATGAGCTGGCTAGCATCGCCGATTTGGTCACAGTGCCTCGTGCCGATGGAGCGTTCTATTTTCTGCTGCGAGTGCACATAGAAATGAATCCTATGAGACTTGTCAAGCAACTGATCGAAAAACACAAAGTAGCCGTCATCCCCGGCATGACTTTCGGCATGAAAGATCAATGCCTGCTGCGCATCGCCTATGGTGCCCTCCGGAAAGACACAGCCGCCGAAGGCATTGGAAGACTCGTAAAAGGCCTGACACAAATCATGCATTAATCAGTTAATGTGTGTGAGTTAATGCAGTTATAATGCACTCATTTACCCATCTACTCATTTATATCCGGTTCTTTTGCCGGTTTTTCTGCCGGGCCGCTTAGGCTATAGAATTCCTGGACGTGAAAAACATCGTCTGTTAGTTTCATACTGACTATTTCCGACGGCGACAAGGCCAGGAAATTACTGCCCTTCTCAGCCCCAAAATCCCATAGATAATAACATTCCAGCTCACCTTTCGCCCCCGTGGTGGGACCGGCCGGACCCTTGCTGTAATGCAATGGAGCACATGGACTTACTACTTCCCGGCGATGTTTCCTGCTGAAAAAGGTCATTTCGAGCCTTTTCTCCTGCTCAATTCCCTGAATAAAAACGTTATGGTCCCTATGCATAGCGATTACTCCTTATAATCGGCAGCCGAAGGCACGGAAAGTTACCTCTCACGCGCCCCCGGCGCCACCGCACCTAAAATTCCCTAAAACAATACAAAAACTCCTTTTTTTGCGCAAACATTCCACGCAAACTAACCCATTCATATCTCACAGCGTTTCTCGCAGGGTAAATGTTGATAACAAAATTGGAATATTTCAAATATTTTTTCATAAACCCCTGTTACGGCAGAAAAAACGGCTTTTGGTGCATAAATTTTTCCAGTTATTCAAGGAAATATGAGAACCTGTCTCCGGATTTTCGGTTTATGATTGCCAATTTGCCGTTAACAGCTTAAAATCGTCAATCGAGAATCTGAAATTCCAAATTGCTTTACCACCTTATTCCACATCATGTTTATTAATCTAAGAATGAAGGATTTTATAGCACCTTTGGCATGCAAAATTACAGGCCCGGCACTTTGTCCAGCTCATTACAAATCGAAGCTATTAACACAAAAGACACGGCAAAGAAAACTCAAATACAAATGCAAAGACTGGCGACTCCTTACGGAGTGCAAAATTTAAGGAGAGATTGAGTGTGTGCTGGGGGGCGGTTATCTGAATCTGAGTTTGAATCGAAATCGTATGTCGTCTTCGAACCACATCATGAAATTCGTACCCCAGACGTTGTTACAGAGGCAGAAATGCAGTCCGTCTTTGAGCTTAGGTTGACTGTTGTCGAAGTTCAGCAAGGATTTTCGGCCGGGGGCAACGAGGAATGCATCCGATGAATCAAGCTCAAATCCGCCTGACCTATCAGCGTACTTTGCGCCTTGTATCACGCCGTGCAGAGATCGGTTGCCGTCGGCGACGACATCCAGAGGCGAGACTGGATGATTCATCTTGTCCAGCAGATAGCCGTTTTCGTTGGTTATCACAGGTGAGAACGACAGCGACAATGCCGCGGGAATGAAGCTCTCGAAATAGGTGCGGATGACATTCTCCGATAGATCGGTAAAGCCGATGTCGAGATGGGTCTTGAAGATGACATGGACGTTCTCGACCAACCGGCTTGGCCGTTTGTTCTCGCCGGCACCGAACAGAGGCGATAGCGCCAGTGTCCCGGCCGCTGCCGTGGTCTGTTTGAGAAAGACTCTGCGGTCCATTTCAGTTTGCCCTTTGGTTCTGAAAAAAACTATATCTTAGAGTGTCCTTGCGTGCTTCACCTATTAGGTTCTCCCGTATCAGATGGTCGAAACCTACTTGAATGGTCTCCATAAGCTCCAAACTATTAAAATCCTGTTCATTTGTTACAAACTATTTGAGAAACCCGGATTAAGATGCCATAATCGCGAAGCGATGATTCCACAATTTTTATTTTTGAAATTTGATATTTGATCTATAGCTTATTCAAGATCAAGTTTCAACTCGTGGATCGACCAGTGCCAACTGTCGGATGAGCCGGTCTGGAGGATCTTAATAAATCTGGTCCGCACAGGTTTGCCGAACTTGATTTCGGTGATCGGTTTGGTACCCTTGCCGGTCACCACAGGTTTGCCCCAGCTTCCGCCGTCGAAAGAGACATAGACTTCATACCCACGCGGGTAGTCATTGGACGAGTTTCTGGTATCGAGAGTCAGGCCTTGTATCGCACTCTCTACGCCGAGGTCCAGCACGAACCAGTCGCCGGGCTTCATCGGCCTGCCTGTGTCCCAGCGGCTTGACCGCTCGCCGTCCAGAGCACGATTTGCAGCGTTATTGTTTCGTGAAGCTGCGGCTTTTAGACTCTTATTCAGCAGGGCCTCTTTTATTTTCTTTGAGGCCAGATCGGCTTCGGCGGCAAGATCGCGATCCTTCTTCGCATTTCCCGCCAGAGCCAGCGCCTCTTCGCACGGATATTTTGGCAGAGCCGAAAGCACTGCTTTTTTCTCCTCGGGCCGTTTTGCAACGTCCATCGCCTCGGAAAGCAATTTGACAGTCTCGGCCGCTCCGCGATTGGCGGGGATTCCCAGCAATTTAATGTAGCCGCGAAGTGCCAGGACCCGGCAGGTCGAATCGCGATCAGTCTTCGCAATCTTCATCAAATCCGAAAGCGGCGCCGCATCGGGCCAGTCGGCCAGAGCACGGATGGCGGCTTTTCTTACATCACCATTGCCGGCGAGTAGTTGGCCGCGAACGGCATCGAGAGCCTCCTGGCCCCCGACACGGGAGAGTACGGCCAAAAGATGAGGCTTGACGGCGTCGCCCGCCTTGCCCAGGCCCGTAATGACGGCAGCAGCGTCCGGTCCTTCGAGCCGCGTAACAGTCGCGATCATCGCCCGTTCGATGCCGGAACGGTCTGTGCCACTTTCAACTTCCAGAAGCATTGATACCATTTTGGCAAGCTCCTTCTGGCCGGACAACGCCCCTAAGGCTTTGTAAGCAGCCTGGCGAACGCCGACGTCATTATCTTTGGCAACGGCGAAAAAAACAGGCACGGCTTCGGTTTCACTACGACTGATAAGTGCTTCAATCACATTTACTCGCACCGAGGCTATGCGACGGCTTTGCGCGACAGCCGTCAACGCATCGGCAACGCCCGGGCCGGAGAGCCGGCTTAGACTGTCCATCGCGGCCTTGCCCGTCTCGTCGTCCTCGGCCGATGCCGTGGCGAGCAGTTCGACGTTGGAAGCATCGCCGAGAACCGCAAGCGCCTTTACCGCGGCAGGACGAACGGGCCCGCTGCCTCTTGTGACAGCTTCTGCGACGTACGGCGCAGCAGCTTTATCGCCGCGTGCTTCGAGGGCGCTCAGCAGCACAATCTGAGCGTCGGCGCCAAGGTTCCCAAATTGCTCAGCGAGGGCTTTGGTGACGGCCGTGCCGGGCATTTCGGTCATGAACTTTCCCGCCGCTCGCTGCAAGTCAAGGTCCCGGTCCTTCAGCAGCGCCAGAATCAGAGGGATGGCCTTGTCCTTCTCGGCACGAACCAAACCTTTGTAAGCGGCGATTCGAATCCATGTGCTGTTGGCCGGGGAAATCATCTTGCGATAGATCTTCACGGCCTCACTTACCTGTCCCCCGTCGAGCATCTTTGCGGCACACATCAAGTAAGCATTGTCACGCGCGGGCTTAAGGCTCGCCGGCACTTGAGCACGCGCCAGCGATCCAGCTGCTTCTGAGGCACCGATTCTGCCCAGAGATTCAATTGCGACACGAGCAATATCTGTATTACTGCCGGCAATAAGCCCTGATATCGCAGGTACGGCCTTGCGGTCGCCACGCTGGCCGATAGAACTGATAACGCCGATCTTAAGATCGCCATCGAGTTTCGGAAGTGCCTCTCGCAGAGCGGCGCCGGCCTCGGGAGCAGCCATATACTGCAGCGCAAATCGCGCCATGTGCGACAGCTCCCTGTCAGTGAGCATTTTTGCCAGGGCCGGTACGGATTTGGCCGAGCCGATGCGACGCAGCATCCGGCAGACGAACTGCCTGCCGGCAAAGGATGTTTTGGGTGATTCCAGAGCCTTGAGAAGTTTCGCCTCGATTTGCGGAAATGAAGACGGCGGGACGTTGCGAATCTCTTCTTCGATAGCCGCCAGTGCCCGGCGGGATTTACCGAAGTCATATTCCCGGACAGCTTCATAAGGAGCCGAGAGGATTGCACGGATACTGACTTTATTAGCGGTGGGAGTGCCTTTCCAGTCATGGTTATTTTGCCCGTCAACGATAAGGGCCTTTAGCGGGCCTTTATTCTCTTTGCGTGTAAGATCCTGGATGTGGATATTTCGCCACTTGATTTTCTTATCGGCATGTTTGGAGCCGTGAACCTGCAGGGCGATAAAACCCGTTGAGGTCATGTCATCCTTCAAGTCGGCAGCGGGCACGCTGTTAATCCACGTTTGTATTCTGTCGCCGACAGCCTCGATACGGTAGTGATTCCACTGATTCTGTTTGAAGGCCTTTTGTGCTTCGGGTTTGTCTTTAAG
>DAOVMB010000181.1 GCA_030630905.1 Sedimentisphaerales bacterium | reverse complement strand
TCTCGCCAATGTCGATGAGGGTATTGCTGTAGTCTTTGGCCTGGCCCCCAAGGACCACAAGAACGGTCTCGTCAACGGCCTCTTCACAGACCTTGCGAATTATAGAGTTGGCGAACCACACGAACGGATTGTAGAAGTAAACGACCTGCAGGAACGTCTGCACGGAATTGATCCACAAATCGCCCCTTTTAATATGGGCAAGCTCATGAATCAAGGTTGCTCTCAACCCTTCCGGCGACAGCTTCTCAACGAGAGACGTCGGCATCAAAACGGTAGGTCTGATAAGCCCGCAAACCGCCGGACTTGGGACAGCTTCTGATAATCGCAGTTTTATGTCCCGGCGAACAGCAATCTGCCGGCGACACTGTTCCAGCAGGCCGGTTAATTCGTCGCCGGCCGGGCAGCTTGCCGCGACGAGACCTTTGACAAACCTGATTCGCTGAACAAGCACAGCTAAAAAGGCTAACACACCTGCAAGCCACAAGAGAAACACAACCGCCTTCCAGGTCAGAGGAGTCAGGGCTGATTCTGCCGGTTCCATCGCAGAATCATGTCCGGCAATATTTTCAGAAGGCCGGATAGGAGGCATTTCGCCTGATGGCCCCGCGTGTTCGAGGGCAACTGCATCGAATGCCATGTTCGAGGCGCCAGGGGCGGTAGGAATATGGTCCCCGGCCCAATATCCAATCCCCGTCGGCAAAGAAAGCATGGGAGGCAAAATGAGTTTCACAAGCACCAGCAGCCATACACAGTAGCGAAAGATGGCACGTACTCGTTTGCGCAGCAGCAGGTCAATGATAAACAGCAGAATGACCAAAAGAGCTGACTGGATAAAAACACCGGCGGCATAATCGTAAAACACGCCGCCGACTCTGTTCAAGCCCATCATAACGTTGTTAATTACATGATACATTCGTAGACCTCCCGCTCATCTGAATGCAGATTGTTAATCTTTACTTTTCCCGGACTTGTTTACAAACTCACGAAGCTGTGCAGCTTCTTCTTTTGAAAGGCCCTCGTGCTCGATCAGGAACTTCAGCATCGGCGTTAGTGCCCCGCCAAAACCTCGCTTGAGCATTTTTCGGATCTCTCCCCGCCTGGCCTCAACCTCGCTGATACATGAGCGGAAAAGCTGGAGGTTCCGAATCTTGTTGATTTCCAGGAAACCCTTCTTGGCCATCCGGTCCATTGTGATTTTGACGGTGGCATAGGCCCAATTCCTGCTCCTGGCCAATGCCTCCTGCACAGTGCCGGCTGCGCAAGGCTCCTTTTCCCAGACCACTGACATTATTTCCCATTCCGCCTCGGTAAGCTCTGCTACTGTTTTCTTTCGCCTGCCCTTCGTTTTTTTACTTGATGTTGACATATTTACCGTCTCCTAATTTGAATATACGCAAATATATTTGACATAAATAAAATTGTCAAGACAAAAATCAAAATATTTTTAAAAAAATTCCTAATCTTTCTTTTTTACCCTCAATAAAGCGGAATACACGCGACTGTCCGCGAACCCTCAAACGCCCAAGACCCGTTCGATGTTTCAGGCCGCTGTTGATACCTTCAATCCCGCCGCGAATCCGATACCGCTCTCGAAAAACTTCCGTTGACTCTTCCCGACGAAGCTCTCGGAGGCTCAGTTGTGTTACTTTGGGCGTGCATGACGTCGCATCCAATGAGACAATCTGCGAAATGCGATAAAAAACGAGGCATTGCTCCACAATGCAAGGCATTAGTGGGCCGGGCTGGATTCGAACCAGCGTAAGCTTCCGCTAATGGGTTTACAGCCCATCCCCTTTAGCCACTCGGGCACCGACCCAATTTGTCAATAGCTGCTAATCTATAGTATTGTCATCATATTAAAGCCGAAAAGCAATGTATTGTCAACAATCAAAAGACAAAAAATCAAATCGATCCAAATTCATGCCGAATCGAGCACAGCAGGAAATAACGGAAGGATTTTGCACGAGATGTTTATGAATTTGCTCTCTTAAAATTACGGAAAACAGGCTACCGGCTTCCGGGTCTCGGCACATGCGGCCTTAATCCGGCTTCATCGGGAAGTAGCCCTGCCGATGCGCTATTTGTTATAAAGGTGGAGGTTATGGAATTTCTGCCGGGGCTGTCGAATTGGGATCGGTCGGCTCTGCTTCGGAGGATTCCCGGCTTTCGAGCCACGAGGTTCCCCTTTCACTGTTCCATATCCGAATGTCCGTGATTTCGACCTCTGTCCTTAACTCGTCCGCGGAGAAGACTGGAAGCCCCCCGCGAGATGTAACGAAATACCTGCGAGAGCCGGGCATAAGCGGGCCGCGCCAGTCGTCGTGATCGGCGGCAATGGGAGTGGCCGCCCATTCATTCGACTCGGTAATAATTTCATTACGCGAGGTGAGAACGACGACTCGCAGCGAAAGAAGAGAAACAACTTCACTGCCGTTGTTGACGATCTCAATCGTTGTTTTTACCGTTCCTTTATCGGCCGGCAGCAAAGTCGTACTGGCTGAAATCTCGATCTGAGTCCTATAATCCGGCTGGCGGCGGTCATCGAGTATGTCAGCCAGGACCGGCGGTAACGACTCCTGCAATTTGGGCAATCCGCGGATGGCTTCCTCCACCAATGAAACAACTTCTTCGGATTTCTCGCCGGCAAAGTTCATGCCGTAGATTATCACTACCGTACAGCTAACGATAAACGCAATGATGACGGCACTAAGTCCCATTGCCAGGGCCGACAGGAACGTGTGTCTCTTATAAATGATCTGTGGGAAATCGTTCATGATACAATTACTCCTAATTTGTAATTTTTAAGCTATTTTGTTAGTCGAGAACCTTGTTAATTTGTTTCGGATTATTTTTCCTTTTTTTAAGTATTTTGTGATTTACCACAAACTCACCGGCAGCACAAGAAAAAAACTATTTATCGGGTAAATTGGTAGCTACCCCGGTGGTTACCAGATTGCAATTAGCAGGATTGGGCCAATGAACCGCGCGATGCACGTGCAGTTTGAATGCGATGCATCGCATCATCGTCAAAGAATCGCGAGCCACAAGAACGACATTTATAGTGCGTGAGTTTCTTGACTACCAGCCCATCCTCGAGCTTGCAGGTTTCCACGATGCGATTCATCCCAGTCTTTCCGCAATCCGGACAGGGAAAAGCCTCAGATGTCGGTGCTTTTTTTCGATGAGATGAGGACATAGAAAATGTCAACTCCTTCTTTTTTCAGTACCTTACCTTTAGTATAAACGGCTACTCCGTCAAAGGTCAATCCCTTGATTACGTAAAGCCTTTCGCTCGTTCCTGACTTCGGATTGCGGGAACGCAGCACCTTGAATATCGCCGGTGCGTTCAGGATCGCCTCGTAAACCAGTTCCGGCGTTAGCGCATCCCTCGCCATTTCAATCTCCGCCTTTTCGGTAAAAGGACCCGCCGTGAAACGACCAAACGCTTTATGCGAACAAAAATATCCATAAACTCTTTTTATTATATTCTACAGCATATCTTTGGCCCAATCAAGTGGAAAATCCTCATGATATCATATTAATCCCCTGTTTTGAATTTCGGTCAGTTCGAGTTATTATTTTGCTTTCCGAGATCATTGAAGAATAACTTTAGCCCACCGGTAACTTCGCAACTGTGCCAGAAGCAGCAGCAACAATACCAAGGCCCAGTAGCCCGTGAAACGCAGATAGAAAAGGACCATGCCGAGTGTATCGCTAATATCTGCCGTGCACCAGCTCACCAGCTCGTTCGGCGTGAAGGTGGCTCCCATAGTGATAGAACCGAAGAAATTCTGCCAGGGCAGCAGCAAAACGAGAATAATCAGGGACAAATACAACGCCCCGCATATATGGCCAAGCCCCCCAAGTCCTCCTTTGAATGAAACGCCCAGACCGAAATACATTATCAGGGCATAAAGCACGGATGTGAATACGAGTATGATATTGGTAAGGCGCACTACCGAAGTCAAATGCTCGAATGTCACGTCAAAGCCAAAAAGCATAAGGTTCCGTGATTCTTCCGCCGGCGCTGCGGTTTGGTCGGCTTGTATGTTAGCGGCGTCCAATACAACGGCCGTCTCGGTATTCGTATTTTCGGTAATTTCAATCTGCCCCGTGCTGACAAGCCAAAAGGATACCTGATGCAGCAGAAGACACAGCAGCATAACCATAAACAACAGGTTCTTCCATTGGCAAAACACATAAGCAGCTTTAAGGCAATCCGATTTGAGATACAAGCCCTTTTCTCTCGGAATTGGTTTCGGGCTCAGCGGATCGGGAAATTCTTCGTTCATTCCTAAATCTCCTGCTCTAATGCGCTGCTCATCATCTCGCGGCTGCCTTGACCGGGTGATAAGTAAGGCCAATGAACCTACTGCAAAGATGGGAACAACCCATGATACTGCTGAAGCGCCTGTTATTTGCGGCAAAGTCAAACTGCCGAAGTTAAGAATCCTTTCGAGCGGAACGACAATCGAGGGATAAATCAGTATATAAACATGTGCTCCGAAGATCATTCCAATAACGGTTATCAGGGCATCGATTCGCCCTGAAGCGGCGGAAGCCAGGCCGGTGGCGGGACTGAAACCAGTCAGTCCGAGTCCTGTTCCGAGCAAAGCCCCGCCAATCAGCACGGGTAGAATCACCGCCGGCTGTATATTGAAGTTGGCGGCTCCGAATAAGTCTAAAATCCACGTTCCGAACATTCCAACAAGCAGAAAAACAGCGACGGTGCGTATCGCATAGAAATCCTTCAGTCTGAGCGCACCGATGATTTTGTCCGGATCTGTCAGTCCGGTCAGGACCAGCGAGGCCCCGAAAATAACGCCCATGATAAGACCAACAATAGGAGTCGACATCACTGTTCCCGCCTGAATTCATTCGGTGTTTTGGGATAAACAAGGTACGCAACAAGCATCCCGAAACCAAACAATGAAATCGTAAATGGGATGGCTGATAGTGATAATTGTGCCCAGCCGCTGATAAATTGTCCTGTTATGCAGCCGTGGGCCAATCTGGCGCCGAGAAGTATGAGCACTCCCCCGCAAAAGCCCGCTATCAGGCGGAGCAGGATGGGAGCATCATGGTTTCGCTGCCACCAGAGAGATACGGCCCTGACCTTCCATGCCCGCAAGTGCAGGGCGGCAAGACAAGCGCCGAGGATAATACCAATATTAAACCACCAGCCGTAGCCGAACTTCTTGTATTGCTCATTACTGAGAAGCGGATGGTTCTCTGAATATTCGGGCGCGACGTGGTTGAGCACCTTAGCATCGGCAACCACAAATTGCTTTGAAACACCCATCGGTTTGACTAAGGCGATTGCCAAAACCTGCACGAGCCCCAGCAAAATGCCTGCAGCCCACCACGGCAAAGGATGTGTCCGGCTATTGGATTCTTCCATAATCAGCTCTTCTTCACGCTTATAGCGTATAAACACTCTGTATCGTCGCTCGTGACCCGTGTCCCGTAATCCAAGCGACAGCTTTATAAGCTTCTCATTCCCGTCAGGCCTTCATTCCCTGTTTCGGAGTTGCCGGACTGGAATCCTCCGTGAAATACGGCATCGTGAGGATTGTACCGGACTGAAAAATACATGTCAACAAGAAAACTCCTCAAAACCCAGGCTATCTTTGTTTGAGTTTTTCGATTTGAAAATCGACAATCGGAATTCGGCAATCGGCAATTTTGTTGGAAACCTTGCACTTATACAGGTTATAGGGTAATTTTATGCTATTCAGAACCTTAATAGCTCTGTCAAATACAGAAAGGGCTGGGATCTGTAGTCTTGTTTTGACAACTCCGGCCTAATTTATACGCTGCTATCAAATCATGATTCAATGCGAGGGAGTATGATATGGAAACGAAATATAAAATATATATTATTGCCGAGATAGTACTCGTAACATCACTCTGCAGTATCTTAGCCGGTTCGGAAACCGAAGAGC
>DAOVMB010000516.1 GCA_030630905.1 Sedimentisphaerales bacterium | reverse complement strand
TCATCGGAAAAAGCAATGGCCGATATTGATCCGGCAAAACCTTTGAAAGAATTCAGACCCAAGCATAAATTCTTCGTCGGCATAGACTCCGACGGCTGTGCTTTCGATACGATGGGGATCAAGCAACGCGAATGCTTCTGCCCGTGGCTGATCGCTTACTTCGGCCTGCAGCCGGTCGCCCAGGCGGCCCGCGAATGTAAGGACTTTGCGGATCTGTTTTCCAGGACGCGCGGCGCCAACCGGCACAAAACCACCAAACGAATCATTGCCGAGTTGCTGCCGGATCATCCGATGACAAAGGCCAGAGGATTCAAAGTCCCCCAATACCCGCATTATTTCGCATGGGTCGACGATCCCAAAAGCCTGCTCAGTAACGATGGTCTCAAGCAGGCCATCGAGAAGGCCGCCGATCCGGAGGCAAAAAAAGAACTTCGGCTCGCACTTGCCTGGAGCGAGCGGGTCAACTGGGCCATCGAGGAAACCGTCAAGGGAATGCCGCCATTTCCTTATGTGCGGGAGTCGCTGGAAAAAATCCGGCCCTTAGCCGATGTTATTGTCGTTTCGGGCACGCCTGATGAAGCTCTTAATCGCGAATGGCAAGAGCACAACATCGCCAAATACGTCGTGGTTATTGCCGGCCAGGAAATGGGAACAAAAACTCAGCATCTGGAATATGCCACAAAGGGCAGGTACGAGAAGAACCACATCCTGATGATCGGCGATGCGCCGGGTGACATGAAGGCCGCCAGGGCCAATGAGGCGTTGTTCTACCCAATCAATCCCAGCGGCGAAATCGAATCGTGGAAGCGTTTCGGCGATGAAGGATTCGACAAATTTGTCAACGGCGAATATGCCGGCGAGTACGAAGAAAAGGTAATTGCAGAATTCGATTCGTATCTGCCGGAATTGCCGCCCTGGATGGGTGATTGATTAGTGAATTGGTTGATTATAGATTAGCGAGTGAACAGAACTGTGAAGGGTGGCAGCCTCATCCCGATGCTCTTTATCGGGATGGTCAACTTTTCAGAAGCCATCCCCAAGCTACGCTTGAGGCTGCCACACAATCGCTATTGGAAATAACATTTGTCATTCGAGAAGTAAAAAAATGGTTATAGAAAAACAAAACAAAGATGGGTTCGTCAGTAATGAACAGGCGCGCGAAGCGGTCGGCGAATTCTTCGCCCAAAACGACTATACAGGCAAACGCATCCTGATGATAATCCCGGACAATACGCGGTCGGGGCCGATAGGCGAGATATTCAAAATCATCTACGAGTTCCTCGGACCAAAGGTCAAGGCGGTCGATTGCCTGGTTGCTCTGGGGACTCATCAGCCGATGAGCGAAGAGCAGATTTGCGCCAGGCTCAGCATGACGCCGGACGAGCGTAAGAGCAAATACGCGGCGGTAAAATTCTTCAACCACGAATGGCAAGAGCCGCAGACGTTCACTTCTATCGGTAAAATCTCCGCCGACGAAATCGAGCAGATCAGCGACGGTTTGTTTAGCGAAGAAGTTGATGTGGCAATTAATAAGCTGCTCTTTGAGTACGATGAATTTTTTATCTTAGGCCCCGTGTTTCCACATGAGGTCGTTGGTTTTTCCGGTGGGCACAAGTACATCTTCCCCGGCATCTCCGGCGACGATATCATCCACTTCTTCCACTGGCTTGGAGCCGTGATAACGAATCCGTTTGTCAACGGTAATAAATGGACACCAACGAGAAAGGTCGTTGAAAAAGCGGCTTCGTTTATTACGATGCCGCACAAGCTGTTCGCCATCGTGGCGCTGGAAGATGAGTTGAAAGGAATCTTCATTGGGGACGTGGTTGAAACCTGGGAAAAGGCCGCAGATTTATCCGAGCAGGTACATATCACGTACAAAGACAAGCCATATAACACGATTCTCGGAATCGCCCCGGAAATGTACGATGATATCTGGGTAGCGGGCAAGGTCATGTACAAACTCGAGCCGATACTCGCCGACGGCGGAAAGTTGATCATCTACGCCCCGCATATCACCGAGATTTCGTACACCCACGGCAAATGGCTCGACAAGATCGGGTATCATACCCGCGATTATTTCCTCAAGCGCATGGAAAAATTCGCCGGAGTCCCCAGAGGAATCATCGCCCACTCGACCCACGTCAAAGGTATCGGCACATTCATAGACGGCGTAGAAAAACCGCGGGCCAACGTGGCGCTCGCCACGAGCATCAGTAAACAACGCTGCGAAAAAGTAAACCTTGACTATCTGAATCCGAATGATATAAATATAGCCGACTACGAGAATAGAGAAGACGAAGGAATCCTTGTCGTCCGACATGCAGGTGAAGTCCTGCACAGATTATCCAGCGGATATATTCCGACGATTCCGAACCAGTAATTGGTAAGACTACGATGAGGTACCACGAAATAGACATATCGGAAAGCCAACTTGCTGAGCTTTGCCGAAAATGGAAAGTCACAGAGCTGTCGCTGTTCGGTTCGATTTTACGGGATGATTTCGGCCCGGATAGTGATATTGACGTCCTCGTTGTTTTCCAGCCTGACGCTCCCTGGAGCATGTGGAATTTGATGGATATG
>DAOVMB010000030.1 GCA_030630905.1 Sedimentisphaerales bacterium | reverse complement strand
GACATCCGATGAGTATAAACCGTATAAAAAGGCCATCTTGAAGGCCTACGGCAAGAAAACTACGCCACCACATACGGGCAAACGAGGCCGCCCCAAAGGTTCTCGGCGTGTTGCGGCAATATGGCTTGATGTAGCATCAGCACAGGACTAATCATCCTAATCCGATTCACCGCGATTCTTGTTCCGGAATTGATGGATGTCGATACCTGAATAGAAAAGTCGAGATCGACCATCGACCAGAAAAAGGACTGCTTTAACGTCCCAGCATAATGTGCGAAAAAAATCATACGTTATCATAAATCGGCTTCTATGGTGTCCTTAAGCTATCCAAAAAGCAGGGCTACCACATCTAAATTCCCAATCTTAAAGGTGACATGATCAATCGCTTTGACAGCTTTCCCAAAAGTTTTGGTCAGATTGTCAAGGGGCACTCAAAGCAGGTCATTTTGATGGTGCTTCGTTCGTGGCTTGGTGCGCTTTGGTTAGCTGGTACGATTCGTTCAGAAAATCCTACACAAAACGTCCGCCGGAATAATAGAAGAAATTGTCACGTCAACATCGGCGAAGGAGCGAGATCAGTTTGGGATACAGTTCCAAGTAGAGTTTATACCGTGGTCTATAAGCTTCAACATGTTTGCTGCATGGCGTGATCGTACGTTCCATCCCGACAGCCTCTTTAGCAACGGAGTTTATGTTGTCGTAACCACCGACACCCACAGAAGCGAGAATTGCTGCGCCCAGGCAGGCGGCCTCAGTAACTCTTGGAACACGTAGAGGTGTTTCGCAAATGTTCACCTTTAGTTGAAGCCAGATGTCGCTGCGTGCTCCTCCGCCGACGGCGTGCAGCTCTTCGATTTCTATGCCGGACTCTCTTAAAAGATCGAGATTGACTCGCAGTTCAAAGGTCAAGCCCTCAAGAATTGCTTTTGCCATGCCGGCCTGGGTCGTGGCAAAGGTCATGCCAAGAAAGGCGCCTCTCGAAGTGGTGTCAAGTGTCGGCGTGCCGCTCCCGGAGAAATGCGGCAGAACCATAAGGCCGGTGGGCCCCGGCTTGGCATCCGCCAGCATCAAATCATAAGCATCTCCGCCGGACTGCTGGGCTTCAAGCAGCTTGTCTTTGCCGAGAGTGTCTCTAAACCATCTCAGGAGAAGTCCCCCGCTATGATTTAGGGTCATTGACAGGTACAATCCGGGTATGACATGGCGGTAGACTGAGATATTGCCCCGGCGGAGTGATTCGCTCAGCACGGGTGACGACATTGCAACTTCAACAACCTCGGCCGTCCCCGTGGAGACCATAGCCAGGCCCGGTTTAATCACCCCGCTGCCCAGTGCTGCGCAGGCCTGGTCATGACCGCCGCTTATGATCAAAACATCGCTGCTAACACCTATTCGGGCGGCAATATCTTTTTTAAGACGGCCGACCACCCCGCCAGCAGCCGGCGCCAGTTCAGATAAACGTCCAGTGTCAATTCCGCATTTATCCAGTATGTCAGTAGCCCAGCAACCGCTTTGCAGATCATACATCTGGGTTCGGGAGGCGAGGCAGTGACTTATCGATGCCTTGCCCGTAAGGCGTCTTAGGAAGTAGTCCTCGTAGAGCAGGAACTGATGGCTCCGATCCCAGATGGCCGGCTCGTGTTTCTTCAACCAGAGCAGCTTGGTCAGCGTATTCATTGTATGCATGGGCATGCCGGTCCTGTTATAGAGCACTTCGGCCCCGAATGTATTTGCAAGCCATGCGTTCTCTTCTGTCGTGCGAGTATCCATTCCAAGGATGGCATTTCGCATCGGTTTTCCCTGCTTATCCACGGGGATGATCGCTTCGCCCTGCAACGAAAGCGCCATCGCTGTGGGTGGATCGGATTTGCTTTGGTTTATGGCTTCGGCAAGTGACTCGACGGCGAGTTTCCAGATCAATTCGGCATCCTGCTCTGCCCAGTGTGTTTGAGGCGTTAGAATCGAACATTCTCTTTTGCCCTGTCCGAGGATTCGCCAATCGTTGCTGAAAGCAATGGCTTTGCAACCTGTGGTTCCAATATCTAAACCGATCATGGACATGCTGAGTTCTCCTATTGAGTTGCAAGCTTACTCGACTGCCATTGTATCTATCGTTTCGAGCATTTTCTGTTCATCGATCCGGCCGGACATCCACTTATCCTGCAAGCGACGCAGATCAAGGATGGTAGACGGCTCTGCAAGCTCTACATCCTCATACGTTACCGGTGTGTCTTTAGCAACAGATCGGATAAGTCTGGCGTTTTTTGCGATTCCCGCGGGCAGCAGTTTTTCCTTCGTAGCGATTTCATACTCATCTATCAGGCAGTAGAAGCTGCACCCCCCAATACCGTCCAGAACATCGCCGGGTGCCATGTCCTGCTTGGCAACAACGAAAACTTCAGAAACGAGTCTGTCGAGAGGGACCATATTGGATTTGCCTCTGATAGCGAGCATCGCACAGGTCAGTGGTACTTCAATGCTGCACAGATGATAAGGCCGAAAGAGCGTGTAGTAGGGACCGTCGCCCATGTCACGATATACCAGGGCCTGGCGCAGTCGGGGGTGGTCTGTCGTCACCACAGCGAAAACGCCCGGATGGACATGGCCTATGCCGTATTCGACGACACCGGTTTTATTCAGAACGCCGCCGTGTTCTTTCAGAGCGAAGGTCTCGTTCAGTTTGTCGCGACTGGTCCTAGGCCCGTGCATACCGCGGACATCAGGAACAAGGCCGGTGGCGTTCGAGACAGCTGCCATCTCAATCATTGTTTTGCTGCCGTCCACGAATTCGATCAGCATATTGGGGCTAAGGCCTCGCCGTGCTGCCTCAGTGGCCCATTTTTCGTCCGTCGGTTTTGCATGCCTATCCAGCGGATTATTCTTGCCCTTTCCCATTGCGACAATGGTAAAGCCTAGTGCATCGGCAAAATCGTAAAGCTCCTTGCAAGCCGCCGGCTCATCTCCCGCCGCCAGAGCATAAAGTACGCCTTTATGCTCGGTGAACCGGTGCAAGAGCGGACCAATGGTTATGTCCGTCTCGACGTTCATCATTGCCAGATGCCGGCCGTTTCTTGCCGAACGAATTGCCGCCCTGGCTCCGATTTCCGGAATGCCAGTAGCCTCCAGCATGACATCGATGCCTTTCATATCCGTGATAACTCGATAGTCCGGAGCGTAAACGTACGTACCCTCTGCCACGAGCCGGTCAGCCTGTTCGACCGAATCCGCCTGTGCCATTTGACCTTTGGTACCGGCAATTTCATGTGCGGTCTTTGCACGCTCGATTTCGATATCCGCAATAGCAACAACTTCTATGCCCTTCATCTTTGTCACTTGAGCTACTACGTCAACGCCCATCTGGCCTGCGCCGATTAATCCGACCTTTACGGGCCTGCCGGTCTTTTGTCTTTCCGCCAGTTCAGAGTTTATTCCAATCACTTCTATTGTCTCCCGATTTTGATGATGACCTTCAGCGCTTCTCCGCTTGCAGCCATATCGTACGCCTCGTTTATCTTCTCAAGTTCAAATGTATGTGTTATCAGCGACTCAACTGGCAGCTTCCCACCCGCTAATAAGCTCAAAGCCATCTTGTGAAACCGAGGATGGTAAGAGAATGCCCCGATTACTTGAATCTCGCCGTAATGAATCAAATTGCTGTCAAGTGTGATCATTGGATTTGCCTTGGGCAAGCCTCCGAAAAGGACTACTTTGCCACCCTTGCGAACCATCTCCACACCGAGTCTTTGAGTTTGTGCGACAGGATTTGCACATATAACGATATCCGCTCCGATGCCGCCGGTGAATTCCTTTATTCTGCCGAGAATGTCCCCGGATGATGAATCGAGTACCAAATCAGGGTTGAATTTCTCAACCATCCGACGCCTCGTCCGGCTGATTTCCAAAACGCATACACGAGCACCTTGCTGCCTAGCCACCGAGACGTGGAGGCAGCCGGCGGGCCCGGCCCCGATGACTACTACCGTATCGTTTTCACTTGTGCCCGCTTTTTCGTGAGTGGCGAGCACCGAGTTACACAACTCCGAAACTGCTGCATGCTCGAAAGAAAGGCCGTCCGGCATTTTGTTGACGATTCCATTTGTGAGAATTTCCCCTGTCAATGCCATTCGCTCGGTAAAGCCACCTGGAAAACCGGGAGTAACTCCCAGAAATTGCAGATTATCGCAAAGATTGTACAATTCCTTCCGGCAGTAGTAGCAATCTCCGCAGTGGATATCGGGAGCAATCGCGACCAAATCGCCTATCTTAAAGTCCGAACAGCTCGGACCGGTCTCGATGACAATACCAGCCGCTTCATGGCCTGGGATTACTTCTTTGCTGCCGGGCGGCGGCCCTTCTGTCCATCTTCTCAGATCCGAGCCGCAGATACCACAGGCTTTGACCTCTATAACGATCCCGTCATCCGGCACGTTAGGCTCGGGTATATTTCGCAGTTCGAGAGTCCTTGATGATTTTAGAAAAACTGCTCTCATCCAATTCTCCTTTTTAAATGCCGGTTTTTACACTATATGCCATTTGTCTTTAATTGTACCGCTGCGAAATCTCTCCGGAGCCAGACAGCCATCTCACCTTCGCCGCGATTGGACCACAGGCAATAAGGAATCGCCATGCAGTTTGAACATTCGTACTGCCCACATCGGAAACGAAATCGCCGCACAAATCTCCGTGTAAGCAGTAAGGTTGGGCAGGTCGTATGCAGGCCCGAATCCCTCATTATTATGCAAAGATCCAATCCCGCCTGTGATGTACATTTTCTTTCGAACCACATCGTCCCATATCACGTCAAGTGTATGAATGTAATCGCTGTCGCCGTAATAATACGCGATGTCTGCTGCACCCGAGTAAAGATAAGTAGCACGTGGGGCTTGCCCTACCGCTTCACGTTGTTCTATAAACGGCTTATGATCCTGGTGGAAGGAACCATACAGCTTATGTCCCCGGCCGTTGCCTCTCTGGTCCACAAACAACTTTGATAGACGCAGATACTTGCTGTCACAGGTTACATCGTACAACCGGACTAAAGCCAGCTCAATTTCTTCGTGTCCCGGTACTCCCTTGTTACCGTTGGGTCCAAATATTCGGGATACGAGGTCGGCGTTTTTGATAGCGACATCAAGGAAGGCTGTCTTTTTGGTGGCCTTGTAGTGAGCAACTGCTGCCTCGTACATATGGCCGCATGAATACAACTCAAAGCCTCCTTGCAGATTGGACCAGCGAATAGCTTTTTTGTCGATTATGTTTTGCGTGAACAGGTATCCATCTTCATCCTGAGCAGCAGCGATTTTGGAAATAATTTTATCTAAATATTTATCGAGCTGAGGGTCATACTGCTGCATAAGTGAATACGAAGCTGCTTCGATAGTCTTGTATAGGAAGTTATCCCAGTTTATCAGGCCGATCCGTTTGCCATTTGAGAGGCCCGAAGCGCGGTCGAAGTTTTCGACGACACCCACCTCCTCACATTTGGCAAAAATGTGCGGGATCGTGACTTTCCGGTTTGTTTGTAATTTCGGCGCCCAAAACTCGTCTCTCAAACTTACCTGATGGAACGGGACAAACCGGAGCTTGCCCGCTTGAGTATGAGTCTCTTGTGCGAGAGAATCAGGAAAGCAAGCCAACCATATTAAAATGATTACGGAGAACTTTTTCATTTTCCCAAGGCGATTCGTCTTATTTAGGAGGATAGATTTTTTCCGGTTCAAGTCTTCCCTTCGGACGCTCGATGAGTTCGATTGTTGTACCGATGATCTCTTCCGTGTTCAGATAAGCATAATGACCGTCACCATCTTTTCCAAATCCCGCTCCATCCTGGGTCATCGTCAGGCCGGCCTCTTGAGCCTGGGCAATCGCTTCCTCCATGCTCTCCACCAACACGCCAAAGTGATGTACGCCGTGGCCGTGCTCCTTGACAAAGTCAGCATAGACTGTGGGGCCTTCCAGCATCTCAATAAGCTCTATTCTCAAAGAGCCGATCCAGGACAGCGCCACACGCATTTTGTATTCTACCGGTTCACCCCGGTAAGACATCTTCTTCACTAAAGGCTTTCCGTATGTGTAGAAATGCCAGGGACCAATGCCAAAGTAATTCCAATAATTCTCGACCGTTTTATCGAGGTCTTGAACAATCAGTGCCACCTGGGCAACACCATTTTGTAAAAAGGTCAGTTTAGGCTTTGGCCGGCTTTCTCGGGTCATTTACACACTCCACTTAAACACAATTAAGACAAGAATTTTATGGCATAAACACGGCCTTGAGGACCTTTCCATCCAGAGCTATCATGGCACCGTTATTGAAATCTATAAGTTTGAATCGGTGCGTGATGAGTTTTTCAACCGGCATTTTGCCGGACGCTATCATATCCAGCGCGATACGATTGTGCCTGGGGGCGAATATGGTTGTGCCCATCAGATGCAGAGCCTTGTAATGCACAAGGTTCAAATCTATAGCAGGAGGGCTGCTATCCTTTGGCAATCCTCCGAAAAGCAGGATTCGCCCTCCCTTAGCAGCCATCTGAACCGCTTTAACTGGTGCTTCGAGAGCTGATGTGGCTGTAATAACAACATCAGCACCTTTTCCACCCGTCAACTTGCGAACGACCTCAACCGAGTCGGTTTTATTAGCATCGATAACGGCATCGGGTTCAAACGCCTTGACCCACTCGAGTCGCTGTTGGGAAATGTCCATGACAAAAACTCTAAAGGCCCCTCTTGAGCGCGCCAGGCTGGCGTGTATGCAACCCACCGGGCCGGCGCCAATAATTACTACGGTATCCCCCAGGCTGACCTTGCCTTTTTCCTGGGCATTAATACACGATGAAACAGGCTCAGTAATCGCTGCAAACGCGGGATCGAGACCCTCCGGCACAGTTTGAATAGTACCTCGCCTGACACCGGCCTCGGGAATCGCAATGTACTCCGCAAAACCGCCCGACCACTTTTGTGCTATCTCTGCATAATTATCACAAAGCTCGTATCGGCCCATAGTACAAGACTCACATGCACCGCAATAAACCAAAGGCCCAACCGTGAGAAGCTCGTTTTTTCGCCAGGGACCTTCGTAGCCATGACCTAACTCGACAACTTCCCCGCATATTTCATGCCCGATGATCCAGGGAAAGGCGACTTTCCTGTGGCCGCTCCGGAGGGTTCGTAGGTCGGAGCCGCACAGGCCGCAGGCTTTCACCTTCAGCAGAATTCCACCCTCAGGGACTCCAGGTATCGGGACTTCTTCCACCCCAAATTGCATGGGTGCTCTTACTACAACGGCTTTCATTACGGTCTTCATGGATTATTCTACCGCTTCGATAAGACTGTTTTGCTTTTGCCTAAGCTCGTAGATGAATTTAGAGACATCCGGCACAAAATTATCCTCGGTCAATAACTCTCCTTTGGAAACATCCTTTGTTACAACACCATCAGTAGCGATGCCAATGGGAATCGCCTTTTTTTCTTTTGCCTGCGTGTAAGTATAAATTTTTCCGAGCCAATCGGCGCTGCCGATGCGATCGACCTTTTGTCCCGCCGGAAGATCGCGTTTTGCAATACACACAACTTCTGAGTGCATTGTCTCGGCGGTTACAGTGACTTCATTGAGCAGCACGGCCTCGGCGATGGACTGCGGCGTCTCCAGATCGCAAAGATGGTACGGACGAAAGTGCAGGTAATACGGTCCTTGGGCGCCGGTGATAAATTTCATGTCCTTTTGGATGCGGGGTTCGTCCGAATACACAACAGCAAACACACCCGGTGCGATGCGCCCCGTTGAGAAATCGACGACACCACGACGATGAAAAATCCCTCCATCTTCTTGAGTAATAAATACTTTGGCTATGTCCTTGACCTCGACCTTCGGTCCGTGCATGCCCGGGACATCGGGCAGCAATCCCGTTGCATTCGACACCGCAGCCATTTCGACCATTGTCTTGGTGCCGTCCAAAAACGAAGCAAGTATCTCGGGATTCATATCCTTGGAAGCCGCCTCCTCTTCACAGGATTCCGGCGTTGCATCGAAATCGATTGGATTATTCTTGCCTTTGCCAAGACAGACAACTTCAAATCCCATAAGGACAGCCTGTTCGTACATCATTTTGCAGACGCCCGGCTCATCACCGGAAGCAACTGTATAGATAGCCCCGGCTTTTCTGGCCATGTGATTTAGCACGGCACCGACGGTAACATCCGTTTCTACATTCATCATGATGATCGGCTTGTGATGGCTGATCGAGGCACAGGCTACTCGCGCGCCCGTATCCGGGATGCCGGTGACCTCAACATTGGCTTCGATCCTTTCGAGAGTCGGCATGAGCAAGGCGTCCGGTGTCACGATAACCTTGCCCGAATTTAGAGCATCTTTTGCATCCTGAACTCTTTCGACGGTAAGAATTTGCTCTCTGGAACATCCCATTTTGACAAAGGTATTTATCGCCCGCTCCGGGATGATATCCGCTATAGCACTTACGGTCATACCGGTGATTCGGTTGATCGTATGAGCAAGGCCCGAACCCATCTGACCGCAGCCTATGATGCCGACCCGAATGGGGTTGTTGTCGGCGGCTCTTTGTTTTAGTTTACACACCAGTTCCATGAAAATAATCCCTGGCCAATGAGGCCTACTTTGAGTCCTTATCTCTCAGTTCTGCCAGCTTTCTATAATCGTCCTTAACGTGTTCGTAGAGCTGTTTATACAAGTTAAAAAATTTCATATATCGCTCATGGCATTCTCGGCTTGGTTGCATGGATCCGACATACCGGACCCATTCTTTCGCAACAGAGAAATCCTTGAATACACCTGAGGCAACCCCGGCAAGAATGGCATCACCATAAGGCGCCCCGGTTCTTCGCTTGACCAGTACGATAGGGACATTGAAAACGTCCGCAATGATCTGACGCCAGAGGGTGCTGACTGCTCCACCTTCATTGAGCACCATCGGATAGTTGATCTTCAAGCCGGCCTGTTTTATCAATCGGAACGAATCGTACATGGCGTATGCCACGGCTTCCATCATGGCGCGCACAATGTGCCCTTTGTTGTGATTCAAACTCAATCCGAAGATCACTGCCCGCGCATACTCATCCCATATAGGTGTTCTCTCGCCCATAAAGAAAGGAAGGACAATCAATCCCTCGCTGCCGACAGGCACTTTTTCCGCCTGCAGGTTCAAAAGGTCGTAGGCCGAGATGCCTGCAATACGCTCTATCTCCATTTCGGCGTTCGAAAAATTATCACGAATATAGCGAATACACTGGCCTCCCGTCGTTGTAGTCGGAACGGTGATGTAAGTATTTTGCGAATCAACAGTGTACGGGAAATTGATCATGAGCTTGCCGACGTTGGAGAAGATAAAATCTTCACTTTTATGAATAATGCCAAAGTTGCCTACCGTGCCAAGATTACTCTGAAAATCTCCGACTTCAGTTGCACCGGCGCCGAGCCAGCTCGCGTTGCAGTCCACCTGGCCGGCGGCAACCGCCGTGCCGGTTGCTAAACCTGTTTCTGATGCGGCTTCTGTCGTGACCTCGCCGACGATTTGCCGACAGTCGTATAGCTCGGGTATGATTTGTGAAGGGATACCGAGTTGCTCAAGAAGCTTTTGGTCAAACTGTCGCTGCCTGAGGTTATAGGCCACACCGTAGAAGGCGGCAGCCGAATAATTCAGTGTTGCCTGACCGGTTAGTTTCAATGTTATGAGGCCATCGATGGTGAGCGTTTTGTATATCTTTTTGAATGAGTCGGGTCTGTTATTTTTCTCCCATAGTAGATTAACAATGACCGGATGATCTTCCAATTTGTAGCCGGAGATATCATAAAGCTCGTCTTCTCCAAAATTCTCCTTGAGCCACTCTACTTCCTTAATAGCGCGCTTATCCATCAGGTTGTATGCGCGGTTTATAGGATGATGATTTTTATCGACCATTACCAGGGAAGGGAGCGCAGAGGAGATCGCGATAGCCTTGATCTCTTCCGGCCTACACTTGGCCTGGTCAATCGTCTCCTTGATTAATCGGCAGCACACCTGCCAATAACAAGCCGGATCATGCTCTGACCAGCCGGGATTCTCGTGGATTAAAAGATACTCCTCAAAGGCAAAACCCGGAACTTCTCCCTGTGAATCGATAATACAGCTCTTGGCGCCACCTGTGCCGAAGTCAATACCCAACATATAGTCTGCCATACGTTATCCCTTTATTTTTCTTTAGCCAGCTTTTTGCCGACGGCTCCTCCCGGATGTGTCCGGCCGAATTGTTCCTTGTTATAGCCCCGCAATTCCAGCAGAAGGATGCACAATACGTCGCACGCGGCTGCATTCACAAGTGAGCTGCCGGTAGCGATCATGCCGTACGGATCGACGTCATGAGGAGCGACTACGTGGTAAACGGCGTCGCTGAGCCTGCCGAGTTCCGAATCGGGCTTTTCCGTATGAGCTATAATTTTGGCTCCTCGGTCCCTGGCGATCTGGACGAACTTATTCAATTCGGCGCTCTGACCGCCTTTCGATATCACATAGACGATGTCTTTTTCGGTAATCGATCCTGAGCCGCCGTGGATTGCATTGGCGGCGTTGACAAACAAAGCGGGAGTTCCGCAGCAGGCCAGCAGATGGGCAAATCTCTCGGCAATAGTCCAGCTTGTCCCCGCCCCGGCTGTCAGGATATGGCCTTTACAGTTGATTATCATATCGACGATCCCGGTCAACTCTTCAGTCAATCGATCTTTGAGCGAATTCACTGCCTTTGCCTCCGATTCGATCACCCGGCGGGCTCTTTCAAGCATTTGCATACCGGACATTTCTGTCATAGTCTTGTCACCTCAAATTCATATACGATTACTGAATATTCATTCTTCGACCCTTATATTACGGCGTCTCAGCCTGGCAAGGTATGTGTTCCGCAAACTGTCAATCAGGACAGCGAGAAAAATGAAAGCTGCGGCGATGAGCGGGTGAAGGTACAAATCCACACGCGCCGAGACCAGGCCAATGGATACCGCTTGAATGAAAACCACTCCCAGAACGACACCGGGGAAAATCCTGCCGGCCCCTCCGAACAGACTCACTCCTCCGAGGACCGCTGCTGCGATTGCGTCGAACTCATCGCCTTTACCGAAGCCGGCATTGACATTGCCGAGCTGAGCGACGGAGGTGAAACCTCCCAATGAAGCAAACACTCCGCAGAGAACGTACGCTGTGACAATTGCTCTGTCGGTGTTTACACCGGCTTTGCGGGCGGCCTCTTTGTCATAACCGACGGCATATATCTGCCGGCCCAGTGCCGAGCGTTCCAGCAGCAACCACGCGCAGAAAACCACGCCGGCGAAAACCGCGATAGGATACGGGACGAGGCCGAACAACTCTGCAGAACCCAGCCCCGTCACCGAGTCGGGGAAATTGACGGCACGGGATTTGGAGAACATTAGCCCTATGCCCCTTCCGGTTACCATCATGGCCAGGGTCACGATAAAGGGCATGATTTTCAATTTCGCCACGGCAAAGGCATTCACCGCCCCGAACGCCGCGCCGACAAACAGACACAGAATCAGGGCAAGCCACGGGCCGACGGAAAAATGCTGCATCGCCAGACCCGCAACCGCTGCCGAGACATACATGTTCGAGCCTACCGAAAGATCGATTCCCCCGGTCAGCAGAACGAACGTCATGCCGACGGCAATAATACCGACATAGGAGGCCTGCTTGAAGGTGTTTTCGAGGCTCTGATAGCTAAGCGACTGCGGCGCCACCATCCCGAAGACAATGAACATCAAGCCAAACAACAGCAAAGGGGGTGTTGTTTAGTACCGCATATGTCAGTCTGTTTCGTTCAAAACTCATATTCTAAAATGAATTTCCGCTGTTGTCACCTGGTATGCCATAACCGGCACGACCACTGAACGCCGCCTGGAGTATTTTTTTCTGGTCAAAGTCAGGCCGGGCGAATTCGGCCTGAATTTCGCCGTTGCTCATTACCAGTATCCGGTCGCACATCCCTGTCAACTCCTCAAGCTCCGAGGAGATATACAGGATTCCGACACCCTCTTCAGCCAGCTTGTTGATTGTGCCGTAGACTTCGTATTTGGCGCCGACGTCGATGCCGCGCGTCGGTTCGTCAAGAATCAACACGCCCGGCTCGGCGAGCAGCCACTTGCCGATGACGACTTTCTGTTGATTGCCACCGCTGAGATTTTTGACCTTATGTGCGTGAATCGGGCCGCTCTTTATTCTTAGCGTCTCGACAATCCGATTTGCGAATTCCAACGATCTGGTGCGGTCGATGATTCGGGCCGGGCCTAACCTGGTGAATTTCCACAGGGAGGGTAGATCGAGGTTCTCGGAGACGGTCGCTTCCATTAAAAGCCCCTCTTGGTGCCGATTTTCGGTTACGAAGGCCAGGCCGTTGCGGATGCTCGCGGCGGGCGAGGAGCTTGCCGAATCTTTT
>DAOVMB010000421.1 GCA_030630905.1 Sedimentisphaerales bacterium | reverse complement strand
TGTATCACGCTTACAGCCGTTATCTTTGCCGGCTCGCTCAGTCTGTATTTTTCAATCAACAACCGGCGAGCCTACGTCGTCATTATCAAAACCGTCGTAACTCTCGGTGTTCTTTTTTTCTTTATCCCAATAATTACCGGTGTCCTTTTCCTTCCGCGGTGGTTATATGTCCCCATGTCCGGGAATCCGGTGGCTGCATTTCCGTTATTAGTTGCTTTTCTACACTTAAATCCTTTCGGTGCAATGTCTGTAAATACCGCGATGATGATATCACCTTCTACGCCAAAAACGATGGTAATGTTGGCTATTACGCCGACCGGGGTCTCGTTCTTCTATTGGCCTCTGCACTGTATGCTAATGTTAGGCGCCTCGGCCCTGTTGATCGCCATGTCTGTCAAAGTCGTGCGCAAAGTGGCTCTGCGACAGGCTGTCGGGCAGATTGAGTCTGTCCCAAATCGCATGCGTGCGAAGAAGTCAAAGAAGTCCTCACGCCGGCACGACAAACAGCCGGAACTGCCCGGAGTCATCAGACGCGTTACCGGCTCACCTGTTCTCTGGAGAGAGCTTAGGGCTCCGATGATTCAGGGCACCGAGGGAAGAAACAGCATCATCGGCCTTGTGATTACTATTGTTGCTCTGCTGATAACTTACGGTGTGAGTGCGAATGAAGGATTGCTGGGCGAAGATATAACTCACATCTCGTACACCCTGATGTTTGTTACGGTAGGCTCGATTTTCAACATGGTGCTATCTGCGAGCTGCATTACTTCCGAAAAGGAGACACGTGCCTGGCCTATTCTGTTGGCGACTTCTATGGACGACTGGCATATTCTCCTCGGAAAGGCTGCGGGCGTATTTCGCCGGTGTCTTCCTATCTGGCTTCTGCTTGCCGGCCACATTGTATTCTTTGTCCTGCTAAGGTACATTCATCCGATTGCCATAGTTCATTTGTTCATGTTCGTTACGGGGCTTGTGGTGTTTTTCACCGGTGTCGGTATTTACTTCAGCACACGTTTCAGGCGGACCACCTCGGCTGTGGTCGCCGACTTTGCCTTAGCTATGGTGCTTTGGCTCATTGTTCCGGTATTACTGGGCCTGGTCACGACGATCACCCGCGAAGGAGAGGTTCTGGATGGATATATGGCTGCCCACCCTGTAGTTCAGGTCTCTGTCATCATGGGTGGGGCCGCCGGCAAGTGGAACGCACAAACAGGACTATCTCGTCTCGACTATAACTGGCCGCTCAGTGGACACGGCGAAGGCGCCTGGGCGACAACCGGCGTTTTGCTCATCGCTATGCTGGCATACGTATTCGCCGGCCTGCTTTTTGCCTGGCGCGCCAAATGCCGATTCCGCCGCAATGTCTTTTGAGTGTGTCTTCTGTGATAATGATTACCAGTTTAATCAATTTTGTGGCGATATTCCTAAGCCCGCTGCGGCTGACCGGGCCCATTTTCGATAAGGAGCTTCGCGTATCCAGCAGGCGGCGCAGAAACTATATTCTTCGCTTCGCTTATATAACCTTGCTGACCGTCTTTTTAGCTCTGGTCTGGATTGAGGCGATTGGACAAAGCGGGTCGGCCGTATATCGAATCTCCCGAATGGCCGAAGCCGGAAAATTTATTGTCATTTACATGGTTTGGTTCCAGTTTTGTGCTACTCAGTTTCTCGCCGTGATTTTGCTCAGCAACTCTATCAGCGATGAAATCTATAACCGTACTCTCGGCCTGCTTATGACAACGCCGATCAACAGCTTCCAGATCGTCATGGGAAAGCTTTTCAGCAAGCTGCTGCAATTGGTTCTGCTGCTGGCCATCAGTCTGCCGTTGCTGGCCATCATCCGCGTCATGGGCGGCGTGCCCTGGAATTACGTTATATCGAGCCTTTGTATTACGCTAACAACCATCATTTTTGTCGGCTCGCTTAGCTTGTTCTTCTCAATATTCAGCCGAAGGGCCTATGTCGCAATCATTATGACTGCCCTGACGATTGGCTTCCTCTTTGCGTTGTTGCCGCTTTTGGCCGTAATGTCCTGGCACACGATGGATATGCAGTCGATCATACCGGAAAAGACTCTGTTTGCCGTAGTTTTTTCACCGAATCCTTACTGTACGATGTTTTTCAATACTATGATGATGATAGAACCGCGTGCCGCGGCTGGAATGCCTGCTTTTCTCTGGCCCTTGCACTGCGGCATCATGCTGGCTGCATCCGCCCTTCTGTTATTGGTCTCGGTGATTATGGTCCGTAAAGTTGCGCTGCGCCAGGCCACGGGGCAATTGGATAGTTCCTCCGGCAAGCGCCGCTCTCGTCGAGCCGCAAAGGGAGCCGGTCAGCAGGCTTTCGCCGGGGCAATCAGACGCGTCATCGGTCCTCCCATCATCTGGAAAGAGTTAAGATCACCAATGTTTAAACATCATAAAATCCGCTCCTACATTTTAGCATCCATCGGCTTGAGTCTGCTGCTTGCTACCTATTACCTTTGCGCCAAAGCACGCATCCTAAATGACAAGGATACTCACCTTGTGTACGCCATAATTTTCCTGGGAGTGGGAATGCTCTTCACAATCGTTCTTCCGGCAACGAGCATCACCTCAGAGAGAGAGTCCCGTTCATGGCCGGTACTTCTGGCGACGCCCCTGGATGATAAAGATATCCTGCTCGGTAAGTTTGTCGGGGCTCTACGCCGATGTTTTCCAGCTTGGCTGCTGCTGCTCGGCCATATTATTGTCTTTAGTCTGGCAGGATTCATCCACCCGTTTGCGATTATTCAAATCGGGATTATAGTAACATGGATTGCGGTATTTCTCTCCGGCAGCGGATTGTATTTCAGCTCCCGCTTTAAGCACACCACCACGGCGGTTGTGATGAATTTCGCTCTGGTTGCGACAATCTGGGCCATATTACCCTTGCTGATGGTAATAATAGCCTCGATCAACACGCCATTCACCCGTGACGCACGTTGGTTCGTCGAGTCCTATATGACTACGAATCCTTTTGTGCAAATCGTCGCCATCGTGTGGGCCACCGCTACGGAGATTGAGATTCAGAATTACCATTGGCCCGGATTCGGCTCTATGAATACCGCCGAATCTACGGCATGGATATTGACTTGTATGGTCGGTTATATGCTGTTAAGCTTACTTTTTGCCTGGCGTGCGAAGCATCGATTCCGGCGAAATATCTTTTGATTGTTCTTGAGACTAAAAGCATGGCCTGCGTTTTATTGGAAAATGTGACCAAGGTTTTTGATGGCGAAGTAACGGCGGTCTCCAATTTCAATCTGGAGATCACCGATGGCGAGTTCATGGTGATTGTCGGGCCGA
>DAOVMB010000497.1 GCA_030630905.1 Sedimentisphaerales bacterium | reverse complement strand
GGAGACTATCCACTTGGCGGCCTTTTGGGCTGCCGCTACTAGCTGCTCACCCTTGATAGTCATTTGTCACTGTGCTCCCACGTCTGATCATAAATCTGTTACAACGTACTTGACCCGGCCTTCGAGCGTCTGGCCGGGCGGCTCACGCGACATTTTCTGAGCGGCCAAACGACGCAACTCCTGATAGACCAGGGGCAGCAACTCGTCCGCGGCCCGGGCATCGCCCTGCTCAATTGCAGCCAAAATGCGGGTAACATCGCTCATGATTAGTATTTTTTATTGGAAAATAGATGATTTTTCAAGTATTTGTACATAAAATACCCCATACGATAGTTCATCGATAACGATTGGTATCAGGATAAAATAAAAGGAAAGGAGTTATTATGGTATTTAGCCTTCTGGATATTGCGGTGTTTTTGGGCTTCATCACCGCAGTGATCTCAATCGGACTTTGGAAGAGCCGGCACGAGAAAACCAGTGAAGACTACTTCCTAGCCGGTCGCGGTCTGAAATGGTGGCTGATCGGTTTCTCGCTGATTGCCGCTAATATTTCCTCGGAGCAATTGGTCGGCATGAGCGGCAATGCAGCCAGTCATGTCGGTTTGGCGATAGCAAGCTATGAGTGGATGGCGGCGATCACGCTGGTTGTCGTAGCGTTCGCATTCCTTCCCTACTTTTTGCGAGCAGGCATATATACGATGCCCGAGTTTCTCGAAGTACGCTATAATTCGACCGCGCGGACGATCATGGCCGTAGCGACGTTGTTTATTTATATGCTGCTGTTAGGCTCGATAACATATTCGGGAGCACTGACAGTCAACACTATGGCGGGCAAAATGGGCTACGATGTACCGATCGCAACCGCGGCGCTCGTGATCGGCCTTATTGCGATGGTGTACGTGACGGCCGGCGGGCTAAAAGCCTGTGCCTGGGCCGATTTGATCCAGGGAAGCGCGCTGATCCTCGGCGGAGCGGTCGTGATGATCTTCGCATTCAAAAAGCTCGGCGCCACAACGGATGAACTTTCCTTTATCGAGAATGTCAAAACCGGTGCGGTGGGATTGAAAACCTTCGCCCAGGATACAGGAGCGGTCGACCGTTTCTGGCAACTGAACAAGGTGCGAATGAATATGTTTTTGCCGAAGGATGACAAGGTGCTGCCTTGCACGGCACTGCTTCTCGGCTTATGGATTCCGAATTTCTACTACTGGGGCCTGAACCAATACATCACGCAGCGGACGCTGGCATCGGAATCGCTGGCCGAGGGACAAAAGGGTATCGTGTTCTCGGCATTCATGAAGATTCTCATTCCGTTTGTCGTGGTGATTCCGGGCATCATAGCCTTTAATCTCTTCGCGAAGGATATGCAAAATCAATCGGTCAACGACAATGCCCCTGTAATCGCCAAGTACATGGCGGCAAACAGAAATACTCAATTGGTCGAGGTTGCAGAGGCGCCGAGCGAAGATGCTGTCGCGAGCTGGCCGAAAGGCAGGTTCATGATTGCAGTTTATCCGGATACTGAGACTCTGAAGGCCGTCAAAGCGAAGAATCCTTTCGTCCTGCCGCTGACGCAGGAGAAGCTCGATGGACTGGAGATAACGGAATACACGGTGTTTGAATCGGATGACAAGTCATGGAAGTCGGCGTTCCCTGAGCTGGCGGTGGAATTGCAGGTATACAACGCCTCTGTGATGGATGCAGCCAAAGCCGCCGGCGTCAATGTTACCAGCGAGAAGTTCATCGCCTATAAGTACGACACGGCCCTTGGACAACTGCTTAGCAGCGTTCTGCCTCAGAATACGGGCCTGGTGGGCTTCGTTCTGGCGGCATTGCTGGGGGCGATTGTAAGCTCTCTGGCGGCGATGCTGAACGCGGCGTCCACGATTTTCACGATGGATATTTTCAAGAAGTACATAAATCGCCAAGCAGGCCAGAAAACTATGGTGTTGCTTGGGCGGATATGCGTTGTGGTGTTCTCTATCATTGCTGTAATGCTGGCGCCAAAGTTGGGCGATCCCAAAATCAGCAACAGCATTTTCACCATCATCCAGGAGAGCCAGGGACTGATATCGCCGGGGATTCTGGCTGTGTTTGTGTTCGGTCTGATTTTCCGAAAGGCCCCGCCGATCGCCGGGGTGGTCGGCTTGCTGACAAATATCGTCTCCTACGGCGGAATGTACCTGATGGGACGCTATAAGATCGGGCCGGAGATTCAGTTCCTCAACCGGATGGCAATTTGCTTCGCACTCTGTCTTGCCGTGATGGCTGTCATCACCAAGCTCAAACCGCTGGCGAAGCCTGTTGAGTTCAAGCAGAAAACGGACCTGGACCTCCGCTCTTCCAACGGGGCCAAGATAGCAGGCATCGTGGTCGTGGTCATTACGCTGATTCTATACTTTTTGTTCAGCCCAATCGGCTTGGCAAAATAACAGCGACTTTTTGAGAGTTGTGGAATGGAACTGACTAAAGAAGGACAAGCAGCGTTAAATATAATCTTAAAGTCCGCGAAAGACAACGGTATCGATATCAAAGGCGGCAAAGTTAGAAGGACGTCATCACGTTTCTGTCTCGGCGTCGAGCACGGCGACTACAACGGTAGAGAACTGTTCGGTGTCGGAACCGACAGATTCATCTGGCTGGCCTATAAGCCAAACGGCACGAAAAAAGTCAGGCTCTTCAGCGCAAATTTCCCCAACGATGGGGTTGTTGAATTTGAATTGGGCAACGTTCCCGAGCCGAAGTCGGCGGCGATTGCCGAGACATGGGGCCGCTTCCCGTACGGGATCGATTATATCCTC
>DAOVMB010000282.1 GCA_030630905.1 Sedimentisphaerales bacterium | reverse complement strand
GGTCGTACAGATAAACACCGAAGGTGCATGCCACTTGTCGGCGGCCCAGATAAGCGCCGCGTTGAAACAATTGCCCGTCGAGGATTTGGATTTGATTTTGATCGAGAACGTAGGCAATCTCGTTTGTCCATCGGCTTTCGAGCTGGGTGAGAGCGGCAAAATAGTTGTGCTTTCGGTTCCGGAGGGCGACGACAAGCCGGCCAAGTACCCCGCCATTTTTGCCAAGTCAAAGGCGCTGTTAATAAATAAAATTGATCTGCTCGATGGAGGGCAGGTTGATTTCGATATCGAAAAAGCCAAAACCGATGCCCGCAAGTTAAATAAGGGCATTGAGATTTTTCCGATCTCGGCCAGGAGAGGGGACGGCATGGCTGACTGGTGCGACTGGCTCGTGAAATCGGTCAAAAAAAGTGCTGAATAGCAACAAAATATGCTATCCGCCGCCTGCCACCTCTTCCGATTGGTAGAGGCCGTTTTGGCGAATATAATCGCCAACGCCCGGATGCAGCATTTTGGTATAATCGCCGTTTATCGCTATTCTATTGCGTATTTCCGTGCTGCTTATGTCCACCAGAGGCGTCTGGATAACGTTTCGCTGAAGTTTTTCGATGCGCTCGCGGCCCCAGATTTCCTCGAATTTGGCGAAGTCCGGGGGCTCGCAGCCGGCTCTGTACATCGTCGTCAAATTGCAGGCATCGAGCAGCTCGGTAATCTTGTACCAATACGCCAAATCATCGGCACCATCGGCGCCGATGAGCCAACAGATCGAAGTCTCACTACCGTAGTCGGCCTGAAACTTCCGGATCGTTGCAAGTGTGTAGCTCGGCGCCGGTCTTTTCAATTCATATTCGCTAACCTGAAAATTCTTTTCGCCGGCGATTGCAAGATAGATCATGTTCAATCGATCGTTATCGTTTGCCCTGGGCAAGAAACCTTTCAGCGGAGAACGCTTTGCAGGAATGAAAACGATCTTCTCTGCGCCGATATGATCGAGTGCATCGGCAGCGACAGTCGTATGACCAAGATGAATCGGATCGAACGTGCCGCCGAACAAAGCTATTTTTCTTTTGACCATAAATAATTAGCAACCGAACTGTTTGTTATTGTTAAAATATTATAGAGGAAATTATAAAAATTCAATCAGGAAAAAGTATCAACAAAAGATAAAATTTTAAAAGTGTAAATTTCTTTTTGATAATAAAGTATATAGTGGAGAATTTTTAAGCTATGTAAAACATTGATAGCAAAAAATTTAGTCAAGTATTCCTAAAGTTTTAGACGATAAAAAATATGGATATTTTTTTTATTTTTTTGTGTCATTTTATGTTAAAGTTTTTTAATGTTATTCAGTATTGTGATATTAGCCAAAATATAAATGGATTTTAGTCAACCAAAAGGAGGTGACAAAGTAATGGCTAAGAAAAAAGCAAAGAAGAAAGTAGCAAAGAAGAAAGCAACGAAGAAGAAAGTAGCAAAGAAGAAGAAAGCAACGAAGAAAAAGGCAACAAAGAAAAAAGCCAAGAAGAAAAAGAAAAAATAGCGTAGCAATTTAGTCACAAGCTCGCTTGCCCTTGTGGATATCAGCGGGCTGTCGGCCAAGGCCGGTTACGTGGAAAATGGAAGGCTCTATCGAAGAAATGGAACCTTCCATTTTTTTTGTATACCGAATCGCGCCCACATCCTGGTAATCCGGGACCAACCGCCCTATTGCAATCGAAGACGAAATCCCTATACTATTTGTCGATAACAATACAGACGTATCTGATTTATAAGGGTGATTCGCAAAGAGAGTAACAATATGGATTATTTCAATTACAAGAACGGTACATTATTCGCTGAAGACGTGAGCGTTGAAAAGATCGCCGGTGAAGTCGGTACGCCGGTTTATATCTACAGCAAAGCGACTTTCAAGGACCATCTGCGAAAAATTCAGCAATCTTACAGCCAACTCGACACGACAATTTGCTATTCCGTCAAGGCCTGCGGCAATATCAATATCCTCAAGTTTATGGCCGAGGCGGGCAGCGGATTTGATATTGTAAGCGGCGGAGAATTGTACCGTGTGCTGCAGGCCGGCGGCGATCCGTCACAAACGGTCTTTGCCGGTGTCGGTAAAACCGATACCGAGATGATCGAGGCATTAGATGCCGGAATCGGCTATTTCAACATCGAATCGGAAGCGGAGCTGGAAAACCTGATTCAATTGGCAACCCAACGAGGTAAACAGACAAAAGTTGCCTTGCGTGTCAATCCCGACGTCGATTATAAAACTCACGTCTTCATAACCACGGGCAAGAAAGCAACAAAATTTGGCGTCGATATCGAAAGGGCAATTAAAATCTTTGCTGATTATGGTAATAACCCGACGGTAAATCTTTGCGCGATTCATGTGCATCTTGGCTCTGGGGGCAAGAAGATTGACCCGTATGTTGAAGCCGTGGAAAAAATTCTGCCGCTGATCGACAGGCTCCGCGGTCGGGGCCACACCGTCGAAGCTCTCGATTTGGGCGGCGGCTACGGCGCCGACTACGAATCCGGCACCGTGCCTTCAGCGGCCGAATATGCGGCGGGGATTGTCCCGCTGTTAAAAGATAAAAACATCAAGCTCATTCTTGAGCCGGGCAAGAGCATCTGCGCCAACGCAGGGATAATGCTCACTCGCGTCCTTTATATCAAGCGTGGAGGCAGCAAAAAATTCGTCATTGTCGATGCGGGAATGAACGATTTGATCCGACCATCGTTGTATGACGCGTTCCATTTCATCTGGCCCGCGAAAGTGGACGAAAAGTTTGTGCCCCACAAGCGCAATAAAGATTTGCAGATGGACGGCAGCGAAGTCGTTGATGTCGTCGGCCCGATTTGCGAAGGCGCGGATTTCTTCGCAAAAGACAGAGTTCTGCCGCCAACAAAACGCGGCGACCTGCTCTCGGTCTTTACCGCTGGCGCGTATGGCTTTACTATGAGCAGTAATTACAACGCCAGAGGCAGAGCCGCTGAAGTCCTTGTTGACGGCAAGAATTTCTCAGTCATCAGAAAACGCGAAACCTATGAAGATTTAATCGAACCTGAGAAATGACGAAATAGTGAATGCGAGCGTCCTGGTTGTAACTGCGAGCCATGAACAACAAGATTAAAAGTTTCGCTCAATGAAGCCGGTGTCGATCTTGCTTTTGACGAAGAGGTTGTGCGAGAGGATGTCCAGGCAGGCGGGGATCGTTGTTTTGATCGGCTCGATAACAAATTCCCTCAAAGCCCTTTTCATTGTGGCAATGGCCTCGCTCCGCGTCGGTTTATGGACGATGACCTTTGCAATCATCGAATCGTAGCTTGGCGAAACCGTCCACCCCTGATGAACGTGCGTATCGATTCTGACGCCGGGACCGCCGGGCGGAATATACCTTGTAATCGTTCCGGGCGAAGGAGCAAAATCCTTTTCGGGGTCCTCGGCGTTAATCCGGCATTCGATTGCCACGCCCGAATGTTTAATACTCCTCTGGCTTAAATTTAAGGGCATTCCGGCGGCGATTTTCAATTGCCACTTAATCAGGTCGTGGCCGGTGACCATCTCAGTAACAGGGTGCTCGACTTGAATCCGCGTATTCGCCTCGATGAAGTAAAATGCTTTGTCCTTGTCCAGAAGAAACTCGACCGTTGCCGCATTAACATACCTGGCCTTCTTGATAATCTTTAACGCAGATTCTGCAAGCTGCTCCCTTGTACGCTTATCCAGGATGGGACAGGGCGATTCCTCGATCATTTTTTGATGTCTTCTCTGAGTAGAGCAGTCCCTTTCGTAGAAGTGTAATGCGTTGCCCTCCTGATCGGCCATTATCTGGACTTCAACATGCCGGGGTTCGACTATAAGTTTTTCCAGATAGACCCTGCCGTCACCGAAAGCGGCTTTCGCCTCGGCCTGTGCGGAACTGAATGCCGAACGCAAATTCATGTCGTTATGCACGGCTCGCATACCGCGTCCACCCCCACCGGAGGCGGCTTTTATTATTACGGGATAGCCCATCTCGTTCGCCAGTTCAAGTGCTTCAGAATCCTTATCGAGAGCACCATCGGAACCGGGCACTGTCGGCACACCCACCTTGGACGCCAGCTTGCGGGCCTGGACCTTGTCGCCGAGCAATTGCATCGCCTCAACAGGCGGACCGATGAATGTAATCCCGCATTCCCGGCATATCTTGGCAAAGTTGATATTCTCGGCCAGGAATCCGTAGCCTGGGTGGATTGCCTCTACGTCGGTAATCTCGGCGGCACTTATTATACGCGGGATATTCAGATAACTGCTGGCGCAGTCGGCCGGCCCGATACAAACGGCTTCGTCGGCAAGCTGCAGATATGGAGCATCTTTATCGGCTTCGGAATAAACAACCACTGTTTCGATATCAAGCTCGTGGCAGGCACGGATGATACGCAGCGCTATTTCACCGCGGTTTGCTATCAGGATCTTTGAAAACATATTTCAATTTACTATTTTCAATTTACTATTGACTATTGTTTCTTAACTCCTGACTTCTGTTCTTCTCTTCAATAATCAATT
>DAOVMB010000060.1 GCA_030630905.1 Sedimentisphaerales bacterium | reverse complement strand
GCCGGAAGTGAACGGGATGCGGATATAGCACGTCGTACGCTGCGCATACATCTGTTCTTCGAGATCGAGACCGATGAGTTGTTCGTAGCCTGAGCTTCTTTCGTACCCGACGCCGCCGGGGCCGCCCTCGCACAGGTCCCAGGCACTGTCGTCAAATGCCCGATCCCCTTTCCAGAGGTTGCCGATATCGACGGATGGAACGAATACTCTCTTCGGAGCCTCCTCGGGAATTAAAGTCGTTTTCTCAGTCGCTTCCGAGACCGTGCCAGGCAGGCGCGGATCAGAGCCGTCCAAAGTAAACCATATTGTGCCGCCAGCGCCGGTCATCGAGAGCCGGGCATTGGCCGCGATATGTCCGCCGTGCATATAGGCGCCATTAATCTGGAAAGCCGATGCATCTACTTGCGGGTAGAGACCCCGGTTTTTAAGCTGACTGAGGACAATCTGGGTTCGGCTGGGGAAGTAAGTCTCAATAAGATAACCATTGACCTCCGCCCACCAGTCGGCCTTTGTGTAGGGATTGTTCCTCCTGTCGGAGCGCTGATCGCCCCATCGAGCCGACTCGCCAATAATGGCAAGATCAATCTCTCCGGCACGCTTCAGGCATAGCGCCACAGTATTCTCGGGTGTCAGGGCGCCATTGTTGAAAAAGCACTTGTGCGCCCGGTCGGCAAAATACATGCGATATTCGGGGTGGGCCATTAGTTTCTGATGCAGCCACTGCGGATTAAAGTGCTGCATCGATTGGCCGGCGATAACCGGCGCGGTGCGGTCGTCATAGAGGCCGCTACGCACGCCCAACGAGTGTTCATTATCATACGCGAAAGACTTCCATCCGTCTCTGGCGGCGAGCCTGCGGTCTCGGATACAGAAGAAGTTGTTGGCCCGGTTCCCACCGAGTGTCACCGGTGCGTCGTCATTGCCGGTGAAAAAGATACCAAGCATGTAGTCGATGAGATTCCCCAGGTCCACGTGTACGGGAAGGCCCGGATCATCCGCTCCATCGGCGTTCTTGCCCTGGACCGCGTAGTACGCGGCATCGGTCTCGAAGCCATCCTGGCACAGCCGCCATAATGCGTTCCAATCATCCATTGAGCCGTCAGTATACGAGGTCTGGTAATTGTCGGCCTTGATCACATCGTAGTCTTCTTTGCTGCCGCCGAAGTACGACTCGGCATAGGATGCCTCGGAGCGTTCCTGGCTCTGGAAGAGTCCCCAATATTGCCCGTTTATGTAAAGGTGGTAATATCGGCTTCGTGTATAGGGTTGACCCATTTCCCGCTGGATGTCCCGGCAGAATACTTCCCGAATGAAAGTGTTTTTGTGGCCCGGATTACTGGAAGCCAGGCTCCATGCGTAGTTCTGAGCCGTGCGGAGATCCAGGTTGTCAAACTCATCAACACCTTCATCGTCGAACAACGGGAACCTCAGCTTGGACTGGCCGTATTCACCCCGGAAGAACAGGCGAAATGAGTGCTTGGGATTGTTGCCGGTGCGGCTGAATCCCCCTCTGATCCGTATACCTGCGTCGATCTGAAAGCCCTCGCTATCGTCTATATCGAGCAATTCCACTGATACGGGCCGCTCCCAGCTCCTGCCTTCCCGACTCGCGTTGACATAGATCCCTTTGGAGCGATCAAACAGGTTCTCCAGATTGGTCACAAGCGAAATGCTGGGTATTGCCAGCAGCGCATCTCTCATCTGAGCGGAGTACCGCGGGTCATTGACCACATCCGGGTCCATGCCGTAATCAAAGACCTGGCCGTTGACGCTGCCGGTGGGCCAGCCTGGGCCGGGGCTTTGTCCCGATGGTGACTGCCTTACCACGTCGCCGGGGAAGATATAGGTGTGCGTCATAGTATCCGAAGGCTTCCAGCCTGTTTTGGTTGCGATTGCTCTTAAGGCAGTGGTTTTGCTGATGGAAATAGGGCCGGTGTAGACTATGCCCATCGGGAAGCGTCCGCTGTCGGTAATATCGAACGGCTCGGTTCCGTCGAGCGAGTAGTAAATGATCGTGTCTTCGGTTTCAGTGGCGAGCGTTAGATAAAACGACTCGTCATAAAAGCCTCGTTCGTGACTGAACTCGATATCGGAAACAACACTCTCATAGACGCCGATATTTTGTGCTGCCGGGCTGGGGAAACCGAAGACCTGCCAGTTATCGTTAGCATCGGGATAGCGGCCATAGGACGTATCCGTCGTCTGCTCGCCAAAGATAACGCTGTCAATGACAGTCACGCCGTCGCTGTCGAACAGACCGATCTGCTCACCGGCGGCATCGAGCTTGAAATTCGCGTGCAGCCCGGCGTCGGTCGTATCATTGTCGGCCCAAATCAATAGATAGCCCCCTGCCGAAATGATAGTTATCGGCGGGTAGTTGTCCGGAATTCGCCACTTGGTCGGAGCCGACGGATTATCCGTCAGATACATACCACCTATATTTATCGGATCGGCGCCGTAATTGTGGATTTCAATCCAGTCTTCATACTGTCCCTGCGGATCCTGCAAACAACTGTTGTTGGACGCCATAAACTCGTTGATAACAAGCGAAGTTTCCGCTGCACTTACAGGGCCGATCAAATATGCAGTTATCACAAGGTCGAGGAGTATGTTTCTCATATATCTGTGCATAATTCCTTTCCTTACCTACACGAAGCATCAAATGGATTTCCGCATTCGAGCCAGTCGCCTGCTAAAATGGCAATATCCAGAAAATTAACGTAGCAATCGCCGTTCAGATCAGCCCTAAGTTGTTTACGGCACTGAAATATCGTAAATGTTTCGTTACTTGTATCGCTGATAGCAACATCCAGGGGATCGCCAATTCGAATGAGGCACTGATTCGAGTCCGCGACAGGAAGCGGGTTCCACGTGTACGAACCGGTATTCTCCACTGATTTTACTGTTTGCCAGCTTTGGCCGTTGTCGGTGGAATACTCGATTGTCACTGTATCCAGGTCGGCGTCTTGCTGTGTTTTCCATGTGATTGTATACGAGCCTGCTGCGGCCAGGTTCTCGCCTCCGTTTGGCGATAAGACGATGGGTCTGGGTCTGACGGCGTAACTCCATACATCATCGGGCTGATATATACCTGGAATGCTCAAGTCATTCGTGTGTCTCTGTATCCATGTCAGGGTGACATTGAAGCCATCGATTTCAACCAGAACGTAGCCGTAATTTTCGGCGTGGTCCAGTTGCTCGACGGTATAGTAACTGTTATCGCCTGAGTAGGGCGGCGACCAGATGTAGAGCCATGACCCGCCGGTGCCGATGATGTACTGGTGGATATCGTTGTCCGGATTGCCGTCACCATCGTCAATCAGAGCATGGTCGTAGAAATGGTCGTGACCGGTGAAATACGTTCGCCCGCCGGCGTTCCTTATGCTTGCCCAGAATGCATCGCGATCGGCCGGCTGATTGTCAAGGCAGTCGGAGTGCATCGCTCTGAAGGCAGGTTCGTGGCCGGCGATGAAGATATGCGGCTTGGTATTGGCGGCCAATTGAGCATCGAGCCATTCCTGGTTGACCATGTGGATGGTCTCGTGGTTGATGCCGGCGTATTGGTCGAGCGAGACGATAAAGGCATTTTTATGCGTCACGGCGTACGTCATGTATTTCTCTGACGCCGGACCATTGTCAGGCAGCATTTGCTCGAGGTAAAGGTCATTACCGAAGACGTTGAGCCAGCGCGTCGCGTGATTGTCCTGCGGATCGATATCGGGCCGGATATAATAGCCCCAGACATCCATAATCTCGTGATTTCCGCGAGAGACGTAAACGCCGATGCCGGCGTTATAGACCGGGTCCATGATATCGACCCAAGCTCTGAGCTGGGTTTCGAATCCCGCCGGGCCGATTGATGCGAAGCCGGAAACCAGGTCGCCGGGAAACAGCACGAAATCGACGCCCCGGCTGAGTATCTCGGTTACAAGCTCGCTAAGAACGGTCTGCTGAATGCCGTTAGTGGAGCCCCGGGAGTCACAGGTGACGATAAACTTCCACGGTTTCCATAAATTGCCGATTGCCGAATTCCGATTGTCGATTTCCAAATCCCAAATTGAATGGGAACCCAGACACGTTGCCGGTAGGATTAAAAAGATTGTTGATTGCAGAATGACGAATGCCGATTTACAAATCGCAAATCGCAAATCGCTATTTGCTGGTCTTTCTTTTCTGATTCTTGACACCTCCCGAAATTGTCGATTGCCGAGTTCCGATTGTCGATTTTCAAATCGCAAATCGCAAACCAATTATATTGTCGATTGCCGAATGCCAAATGCCGATTTACAAATCTCAAATCGAAAACCGCAAATCGCAAATCGCTATTCGGCCTTATCTTCCTGTTTTGTCAGCCAGTCGGCCTGTCGATTCTGGTTGTCTAAAATGGCTCCTAAATCGTTAGCATCTATCACGCCGTTGGGATTGATATCACCGATTAAGTAATTATCGGGCGAATTGGTGCTGTTTAGCATCTTATAAAGCATAATAAGAAAATCTGCTTCGTTGACAATGCCGTCGGCGTTTATGTCGTACCAGAAGATATTGTCGGTCTCTTGCTTTTTCTGGACGTTCCAGGCGATTCCGTAGCGCTGGTTCAGAGCCGGTTCTTTCGGATTCTCGATGTTGCTGAACGAAATGATGATTTTGTAGTTTGTATAGCTGGCATCCGCGGCGATGTGAATGTGCTCGACGTTGTCAACGCTGCTGTCACTGTAGTCGAGCAGGTAATCATTGTCGGGATTGTCCGGATCGATGGCCCAGAGTTCGAGTCGGATGTTGCAATCTTTTTCCGGGGCCGGCTCAAAAGGATATTCGGTGTTATAGTGCCTGTTCCAGGCAACCGTTGCTGTTATGAATTTTTCAGCCGGCTCATTGAGGCGAATTTCGTAACTGTTCTGGGGCGTTTGGGTTTTATCCAGCAGATTCAGATCCCAGCCGGTCGTCGGAGCATCGCCCGGCTTGTATAAACCTGCGACTAAATGTTCGTAGGCGCCGACTGCGTTGAGCATGCCGGTCCCCTGTACATAGTCCAGCGGGGAGGCGTGGTCGTCATCGGTCTGGAGTTCCCCTTTATGCCAGTAGGGCAGCTTGGTCGCGGAATTCATTAGAATTGCCTTGATGACGCAGTTTCCGCCGTTTGGCGAGACTGCAGGACTCAGATCGGGATTCTCCCTGGCTTTTTGAACAAGCAGGCCGACTGCCCCGGCGACAACCGGCGCCGAGAAACTCGACCAGTTACCGGTTGGCTCGTAGCTGTTAGGCTCGTTCAACTCTGCGGCGAGGCAATTTCCGGGAGCGACAATGTCGGGCTTGCAGCGCCCGTCATCGGTCGGACCCGTGCTGGAATGCTCTGGGTAAGCGAGGGCGAAGTTGGCTAAATTAGTCGCAAGGTCTTCGGTATTTACGGAATCAACCACACCTACACCGATGACATTGGCTCCGGCGCCCGGGTAAAAGACGGGAGCATGTGCATCTGCACCGTTACCTATACTGGCTACGACGACAATGCCGTAGGACTCTGCCAGCAACTCGATGCCTCTTGTCCAAGGGAGCTCGAATGGGTAACCGAAGCTGGCAGTTATAATATCCGCATCGGGCGGAATCTGTGTGAATACATTGTTGAGCACGAAGTGCTCGAATTCATATATATCAGCCTGGGCTTGTGGTGTTGTACCCTCGTAATAAAACTGTCCTATCTCAGGATGAAATGCATTGGGATCTTCGCCGAACAGTATTGAGCAAATCGCAGTTGAATGCGTTGAGATTCCTGCCGGCAGCTTCGCCTGGTCTTTGAAGCTGAACTGGCTTATTTTGAAGCAGTTGTGGCTGATATCGGGGCGGTAATCGTTTTGCGGTTCGTCGTCGATATACGTGTAGCTTCGGGAGATTACTGCGAATTTGACGCCGGCGCCAGTCAGGTTTGGGTCCATTTCTCTCAAGGCATAGACTCCGGTGTGTTCTAATCCCTGTGGCTGGAGGATGTTGTTACTTTGTGAATCGTCTGCCCCGGCAGCAATGTTGGCAGAACAAAACAGTACTGCCAGAGAAGCTATCAGACTTGATAAGAACGTTTTTTTTGTCGCCTGTGTCACCTTACAACTCCAGAGGTGGCCTGAAAAACGGGGTAGAACAAAGTTGCCCTTCCGGTCGCCAACCTCCATAACAAATACTTTCTTTTCATCTATTACCTGCCACTATGATACTATAAAACGCATAAATTTTCAAGTAAATTATCCCGTAAGTCCGTACAATTTAATGATTTTCAAGGCTGAGAAATGCGGTTTTTGAAAACTTCCTGAGAAATCTTGCCTTTATCGGTCACGAATGCTATACTCAGGGCAAAATTCTTCGATTCGTTTGACTAAAGGTTTATCGTACGTATGAAAGTAATATTGGATACGAAGCAAATCGAGCAGATTCTCAGAGATTTAACAAAGAATATTATTTCAGATACACCGCCTGATCTGGATATTGCCGTAATCGGTATTCGCAGCAGGGGGGAGGTCTTGGCCCAGAGGCTGTCGAGCCGATTATCACAGGAGCTTGGCAAAGATGTTCCGTGTGGGACTCTTGATATAACGCTTTACCGTGACGATTTGAATTCGCCGCGTGGTAATTCCCAGCCTCATGTTCGCACAACTGAAATCGGTTTCAATATAGACGACAAGATTATCATTTTGGTTGACGATGTTCTTTATACCGGCCGGTCGACGCGTGCAGCGATGGCTGCCCTTATAGATTTAGGCCGGCCAAGAGCGATAAAGTTGGCGGTTCTTGTTGACAGAATCGGCCGGGAGATGCCGATACACGCTGATTATGCCGGATATAAAACTGATGCCGCTCCCGTCAAATTGGTGCAGGTCAATCTCGTCGAGTCGGATGGAAAAGATGAGGTTGTTATTGAATAAATTTGAATGTCGCATTTCAAATAACGAAATGCAAGGTGCGAAATACGACAAGGATGGCACTAAAAAGGAAAAGTAAGCAATTCAATTGGCACCGCAAGCACTTACTCGGGCTGCGAGAGCTTAGTGCTGAGGAGATTACGTATATCCTCGATACCGCCAGAGGTTTCGAACAGGTAAGCACCCGGTCGGTTAAAAAAGCTCCTCCTTTGCGCGGCAAGGTTGTGGTGAATTTGTTTTTCGAGGACAGCACGCGTACGCGAAACAGTTTTTCTCTTGCTGCAAGCCGGTTGAGTGCCGATATCATCGAGTTCACCAAGAAGCTCAGTTCGGTCAGTAAGGGTGAAACGCTGCTTGATACGGCCAAAAATCTGGAAGCCATGGGGATTGATATTGTTGTAGTGCGGCACAGCGCCGGCGGAGCGTCCAGATTTCTTAGCAGAAATATGAATGCTTGTATAATCAATGCCGGCGACGGATTCTGCGAACATCCAACGCAGGGTCTTTTGGACGTGTACACGATTCGTAAAATCAAAGGTACTCTTGAAGGTTTGAAGATAGCGATTGTCGGCGATATAGCGCACTCTCGCGTGGCCCGCAGCGATATGTGGGCGATGACAAAGCTCGGCGCCGAAGTGACATTTGTCGGCCCGCCGACGCTGATGCCCACAGAAGTGGGCCGATTGCCGGTCAAGGTGAGCTATAGCCTCGATGAAGTTATCGAAAAGGTCGATGTGATAAATATGCTTCGGATTCAGTTTGAGCGGCTCGGCGGAAATCCTTTTCCTTCCATACGAGAGTATTCGCATTATTTCGGGCTGACTGTCGAGCGTATGAAGAGAGCCAAATCCGATATTCTTGTGATGCACCCCGGGCCGATTAACAGGGGGCTGGAGATGGAAAGTGAAGTAGCCGACGGCCGGAACAGCGTTATCCTTGAGCAGGTAACCAACGGCCTGGCTGTGAGAATGGCTGTACTGTTCCTGGTCAACCAGGCAGCAGCGCAAAAACTTAAAACTTAAAATGCAAAAACGAATATTAATATCAGCAGTTTCAATTTTCATCCTTGTCCAGATTTGTCCAGCCCAATCGACGGAGCCGACAGAAAAATCGCCAAACTTTAAATGCGTTAAGAAGCTTATTGGTGAGCTTTATGACATTAGAGCGTTGTTGGCTGACTACGAGCGATTCCAGGCTTTGCCGGATACCAATGAGAAGTTAGCGGAATATAAGGAAAAATTAGAGCGAATAAAAAATCCTTCAGTCGAACAGGTACCACCAGAGGTGGGCAAAGAACGTGAAGAGCAGTGGGAAAAAGTCAAGCAGATGCATAGCGACAAGTGGCCCCAAATCTATGGGCAGGTGCGTTCGGCTGTATCACGGTTGATTATGTTAGAAACGCTTGATACTGATATAGAGCCATTTTTTCGATTTTACTATACAGGGTCGATGGAGGCACGAGAACATTTATCGAGTTTTCTTGGGGTAAATGCGTATGCTGACCAAGATGAACTCTGGGAGGAATACACAAACAATTTTATGTTGAACAAACATGCAGTCAAACAGAATCTTAGGAAGTTGCGGGCGCAATATGATGTCCCGGATGCCGTGGTGGAACATGCGCGTCAGGACTCTAAGAAGGAATATTACGGGTACGCATATAAGTACCTTATTGAACTGTTTTCAGAAGAAAAAAAGCAAGAAAGGGAAAAACAGCTTAAGCGTATCGAAGCTGAGCTTGCTAAATATCCTGACTGGAAAGAAATTGAACAGGAGCTTTTGAAGTCAACTGAGGCTAAAACAGTAATGCCAGTGAAAAAGATTGGAGATAAAGCGGTTCGCGTAAAGTGTTGTGAGGTAATCGAGAGATTTGTGGAACATCATAAGCCTGGTGCAGGGTTTTGTCTGGATGTGGAAACAGGGCGATTGTTAAACCCTGAATGGTCTGATGAGGCTGGTGCATGGTATAGATGGCTGAGAGACAGTGGGGTTGATTTTACATGTAAGGCTTTACCTGATACGCGTGGCTTATTTGAGATAGGCACTGATTTGTTGCCTGTGGCTAACGAGTTGTGGGATAAAGCAAGTACAGGTGGGTTGAAAGAAAAATTAGACGGGATTGAATCAGTTGAGCTGTCTGTTTTTGTAGAGGCGGAACGTCACCTGGTTAAGGACGAGCTGCCCGTTACTTATGCGTTTCGCACGCGCCAAGGCAGTATCGGCATCCTGCAAATACTGAAAATCGAGTTGTGGCAAGGGATTAACATCAGATATAAGATTCTTGCTTTTGGGCCAGAAACGGGACATGCTGAGGTTGAAAAGAATTAAGTAGTGGTAAAACTGGATTCCCGCTTGCG
>DAOVMB010000251.1 GCA_030630905.1 Sedimentisphaerales bacterium | reverse complement strand
GATGATCGGCCAACTATCCGAAAAGCTGGTTAACCGCTTCGTCTCAGGAATGGTCGTCAAAATTGACATTCCCGACCTGGAGACTCGCTGCCAGATTTGCAGGCAATATGCAAATAATATTCAAAGGGGCGGGTCACAAAACACTTATACAAAGGGAAACGCCAATAAGCTGGTCCCCGAGAGTGTCATAAGATACATCGCTGAAAATATGCGTACCAACGTGCGGGAACTGGAAGGTGCCCTGCTGAAATTAATTGCATTTACAGCACTGAAAAATGAAAAAATCACAACTTCAATGGCCAAAGCCGTTCTGATCGAACATCTGGAAAGATGCGATCCGATTGTGCACGTATCGGATATAGAATCAGCCGTAGCAACTTTTTTCGGGATCACGCCGACGAGTATACACTCGTCCAAGAAAAACAGGACCGTGGCTTTAGCCCGCCATTTCAGCATGTACCTAACGAGAAAGCACACGAAGATGTCCTCCTCCGAGATCGGCCGAGTAATGGGCAATAAAAATCACGCCACTGTCCTTTTAGCCTGCAAAAAGATCGATGGTTTATTACAGAAAAATGGCGAGTTGAACTGGAACGGCCCGGGAGGCAACAAGATCTCAAAAGCCAGAACCGTGCTTGCCCAGCTTGAAAAAGATATTGCACGCTAAATATTATCAATAGCAATCTTCATTGCCTGTACAGCCGGTGACTCCGGCGTCTTTTCATAGGCGGCATCAATCGCCTGTTTCGCCCGGAGAAGCTGGCCTGTTCGGTAATAAACATAGCCAAGCAGAAATTGCAGTTGGCTCGAACCGCTCCGTGCCAGCCATTGCTCGATATCGGCAATTCTGCCGGCGAGCTTGTTCTCATCGCCCAGCATGGCCACAAGATCAACTTTCATCAGCAGATATTCGGGACTTACCGCCAGTGCCCTGGAAAGAAACAGTGCGCTGCTGACGTATTCACCAGCGGCAAATAATGCATGTCCCCGACCCGCGAGGGCATGAGGATTGCCCGACTGATAAACAGAAGCCAGAGAGAAGCAGCTCGCTGCACGATAGTACCTGCCGGCATTCAGATGCTCTTCGGCTTCACGCATGTGCTGATTGAACTTAGACCCCGATAAAGATTCAAGACTGTTGTGTAAGCCCATAATCCGGTTCGCTTCGGCGGAAATGTCGGCTTGTGAAAGTTTATTCAACTCATTCAATAGAGAACTTCTCTTTTGAGAATTTCCGTAGTTCGGTACCCCTGTAAACTCCAAACCGGTTTGCATGCCGACATCGGTTCGATTAAGCCCCCCCCCTGCTGCCGGGGCACGCTCTTCTCCGTTGAAGCTGAGTTCAGCTCTATGCGGCTTATACGAGTTCAAAATCCCGCTCGAATTAATTCGCTCGCGGGGGACAGCCTGGCGGGAATCAGGTACGTATTGCTGATATTCCAAAGACATCTGCTCGCGTTTTGCGACAGGGTCAGTGCTCACATCCTTATATGCATCACGTCTCTGTATAGTCGCATCGAGCGACTTGGTCAAATCTTCGAGTTGCTGTCTTATCCGCTCAAGAACGTCGCCTTGTTCCCGATCCCGACCGGTTCCTGTCAGGCCGGAAGTATCGCCTCTTGTCCTCTCAAGGGTCTCGATAGTACCAGCTGCAATTTGCCCCTGCGCCGTTTGAAACTCTCTGCTCGTGGCGGAAATCCCTTGATGGGCGAAAGCGGTTTGTTTTCCATCGCCATCCCGATTTTGCGGGGACGTCTGCATCTCAAACTTCGGTCTGAGATTCTCGATGTTCGTCTCCTGACTCGGGAATTTAAAGGATTCGTCCTTTTCCCACTGGCTTTCCCGGCGTTCCGGACCCGGAACAGTTGTTGAGTCCGGGCTTGGCCATCCTGTGGACTGCGTTCTGTCCCTTATGTCTTGCACCTGCTCCTTGAACAGTTCAACAGCCGACGTTTGGCTTTGCCGGCGTATGCCGATTTGAGCCGGTATCAATCGCTCCGTATTCCGCGGACTAAGTGACATGCTTGTCGGGAATTTGCTTTCCAGCATTGACCGTGACTGAGCCAACAGGCCATATTGAGTTGTAGGTCCCTGCAAACCCGAATCAGCGGCTGCGGCCTGGCCGAATAAAGCTTGCTCCTTCGGCTGGAACTCCAGACCAGATACGCCGGTTCCTGCAGAGCGGGTATCCTGCTGCGCACGGGTGCTCATTCTTGTACTTGCCGGTCTGAAAATCTCGGACCGGCCCGGCATCATAGTCGTGACAGTTTCGCTCGGAGAATAATAAGGCTGAGTTCCGTATTTATTGGAATACGTCTTCAAATCTTCCGAGCCGGCTGTGTCTCTCAAAAAAGAGCTAAGCGCCGATGAACCGAGGCTCGAACCGAAACTTGTAGTCGATTGGTATGGCACATCGCCGCGGAAGTGCCTGCCGCGACGCACATTGCCGGTAATTAACAAATTTCCACTCGTATCTATAGGAGCAGGATTGTTCACAAGACCACTGCGGTAAGTGCTCGGAGGTACTGTGCTGGGGCCAACCGGATTGCCGATCCCCGGATTTTCTATCGACCAGCTTGTCGGCCAACAAAGCACAGCCGACAATAATACTGCGACCATGAACATCCGATTCTTCATGATACCAAATACCTTAAAACCGCCCAATTGGGTAACCTGCATCTGTCCGAAGTAACTACTCGTTCGGGTATTCCTTGTACTTCGGCTTTTCTGCCCAACTGAGTTTAGTAGCTAAAGTATCCCATTTGCTACGAAGCGGATTATTCACAATTAAAAAATCACTATCTTCCTTCTCGACCCTCACAACATCATTAATCGACAGGTTCAGCGAAACCTGCCCATCAATAGAGATAGTGGTCCCTTCATTGACTCTTACGCCAAAAACCTCGATTGTGCTGTCGGCATTTATAACAATCGGTCTGAAGCTCAGCGAGTGAGGGCATATCGGTGTAATCACCACGGCCTCGATTTTAGGCGAGAGAATCGGCCCCCCTGCGGAAAGATTATAGGCCGTAGAACCGGTCGGCGTGGAAATTATCAATCCGTCACTGACGCAACCGGCCAGCGGCTGACCATCTACCAATATTTTAAGTTCAACCGTTCTAAAGGGCGGCCCAGCCGTAATAAAAATATCATTGATCGCTGCCGAGCAAAACTTCTCGTCCCGGTCGCTTCCCCGGGCATCGCCGAAAACCCTGCAATTCAGCATCATTCGCTTATCTATCGGGACCGTACCTTTTTTTAAGCGAGGAAAAAAATCTTCCAACTCAGCCACGCTGAATTCCGCCAGGAAGCCAAGCTTGCCGACATTCACGCCGATCACCGGCAATGATGCTTTACTGACATTTCTTGCCGTCGAGATAATGCTGCCGTCACCGCCGAAAACAATAGCATAATCGCATTTTTTCAGGACCTCGTCCCCGCTGGGTGACAAGTCAGATGTGTAGGTCTGCTTTAAGTCTTCGACGCCGTAGCTCGCTACGATTTCGGCTTTACCCTTAGCAAAGCTGAGGAATTCATCAATAGCTTCGCTGACACCCCGCTTTCTCAGGTCCCTGAAAATCGCCAATTTAGGTAGAGATTTCATTTTCGTATTGCGTCCTGCGTATTGCGTATTTCGTATGTCGAGACCCTGATCATATGCGTAGGACAGATTGAATTCATACCTGACGCAATACGCAATACGATATACGCAATACGATTATGCTGTCAATATTTTCCTTACCGCCTCTGCTATTGTTTCGGCATTTGCGCCCGCTTCCATAAGTTGCACATCCCGAGAATTATGTCCTATAAACCGCCTTGGCGCACCGAGCAAGCAAATAGATTTTGTCGAACAGCCCTTCTCGGCAGCCAATTCGAGTACGGCCGAGCCGAAGCCGCATGCAATAGCGTGGTCCTCCACTGTCACGATACTCTTGCCCTGCTCCAGCAGCGAGACAATCTTATCATCGACGGGAGCAGCAAACCGACCATTGACAACATCAATTGCGATTTTGTCTTCAGCCAGCAGCGACGCGGCCTTTAATGCTTCCGTCAAAACGTTGCCGTAACTGACAACCGCAACGGATGAATGTTTCGACCTTTTGACTGTCACGCTCTTGCCTAATTTAAATGGCTTAGTACAGGCGGCCCTGACAAACTCCTTCGGCGGGACAATGTCTTTCGGATACCTTATGACGACCGGCTTATCTTCATTTAGAGCAAATTCCAGGGCCAGCTTCATTTCGATATCATTGGCCGGAGCAGTCAGCACCATATTCGGCATCATTCGCAAGAAGCCAATATCCATCAATCCGTGATGCGTCGGTCCATCCGAGCCAACGAATCCGGCCCTGTCGATACAGAAAATGACCGGCAGATTCTGCAAAGCCACTTCTTGAAATATATGGTCGAAACTTCGCTGCAAAAAGGTCGAATAAATACAGACCACAGGCTTCAAGCCGTTCCTGGCCATGCCGGCCGCCACATCGACGGCGGCACTTTCAGCAATCCCCACGTCATAGAAGCGGTCGGCAAACTTTTTGCGGAATTCCATCAATCCGGTCCCATCACACATCGCTGAAGTAATAGCGACAATCCTCTCATCGTTTTGTGCAAGTTCTGTAAGATGTTCACCGAAAGCGCTGGTAAAGCTCCGCCCGCTCGGCCCGGCGGCTTTTTCAACCCTGTCTCCGTTAATTTTGAACGGACCGGTCGAATGAAATTTGCTGGGACCCTGATCGGGTTCCCAAACGCCATCTTTCGCGTCTGGGGTCCCTTCCGCCGGACTAAAACCTTTGCCCT
>DAOVMB010000389.1 GCA_030630905.1 Sedimentisphaerales bacterium | reverse complement strand
ATCAGGACACCATCTCTATACGCAATGAGATTCTCTCCGTCATAAGTCGCAGCCAGGTGATACCATGTGTCGGCCTCTAATGGCTCGTATTTGGCGGCATACCATGTTCCTCCGACGTTCAGGGCTGCTGCTCCCCGGAACGTCGCGTCGCCATGGTTCCAGTTAAACTGGTAATTATTCTCCTTGTGGACAGGCCCGCTCGGTGCGTCTCCCGAAGGAGCGGCGGGGCTCTTGACCCAGGCGGCGATGGTCCAATTAGCCAGGTCATCTGTGTAACCGGTGTCCACGTGGTCGTCACCGTCACATTCCAGCGCGCCGCCGAGCCACCCGGCGACCCACTGAGGGTCACCGTTCAAGGTACCGTCGCGACCATTGCCGCTTGTGTCATAGGCGACGCTGCCGGAGCCCTCATCGAGCTTCCACCAGCCCATGAGTTCCGCCTGGGCCGCGGTCGTCAGAAACAGGCCCAGTACAAAAACAAAAGAAATCAAAAAAACCAATCTTCTACACATAATCATACTCCTTTTCAAAGAGAGATAAGATTACCGTGCTTTGGTCACACACCAAAACACTCCTGTTTTTCAGTACAACGACTGATAAAACGTACATCTTTACTAAATTTTGTGCATCTCCGGGACAATTATTGACAATTTGACACCACCTCCTTTCTTCAAAAGCCCGGTATGAACTGTTGAATGAAATCCAAACACTAACAAATACGAGGCGCAAACCCCCCCGTTGTTTCGTGGATTCTTGCTTACACTTCTCTTTTAGCAGGTTTTTCGTTGCAATTCTGGCGCCCGCTCAATATTTTTTCAGCAAAATTACCTGCCGGTTGACCGGAAACCACGCTTATACGCCTATGCGAGCACGAGCTTAACTACTCTTGCTTATACCAAATCCTCCGGCTCTCTGTCAAGGATTTTATCCGAGGAGGTGGGATTAATATGAAAAAGAAATATTATTATCGGATATATTACACCATCTGCCTGTTTTAGCAATTGGATGTTCTGAGAATAGCAGTCCTTGAGATGCTTTGGAAAATTGGGCCGGGGGCGATTATTCCGTGACCAGCCATGCGAAAGCGACCAGGACCAGGGCGGTAATAGCCATGAAAACGACGATGGAGCCGAACAAAATGACCGATTCTTTCAGGAAATTGGCAAATCTTATTTTCGGAAGCTTTGTAGTTTTATATACGATGGATATCGCCGCTACCAACGGCAGCAGCCATAGCATGGAATTCGGAGTTACGCCGATATTTTCCGGCGTGGTAAAGGTGGCCAATATAAAAGCTGCTGTCATCGACATTTTATTCTCCAGCGGCCCCGGTTCTGCGCAGATGGGCCCAGTAAACGGCGTTTACAATACACAAAAGGTTAAGCAATCCGGCGATGCTCGTGTATATCTGTCCGATTTCGTTCGGCCTGCCGTAAACGGGATAATCTCCCGTTCTGGTCAGTTGGCCAAGGACCGCCACTGCCGGCGAGTTCATAAGCTGTGCGACGTACCAGGGCTTTGCTCCGACGGGATTGATAATCCCGATCGAGCCGATATATAAACCTGTAGCGAAAGTTAGGACAATGGCTGCGAAAATGATAGTCGCGTGCTTCTTTTCTTTGAGCACTAAATGCCCCCCTCCCGGCACGAACCAGCCCATTAGTCCGACAATGAGCAAAAACATTATGTGGCCTTCTCTCGAACGCGGCGCCATTATGATGCAGCCTCCGATTCGGCAGGAGTATTGGCGTCCGCGGTTTCTTCTTCGGAGCTGGCCGACTTGAAGTTCATGCGTTTGAGTATGTTCTCGGGATTGAAATGAATCACCGCCAGGCTCTGCGACTGAATGTAGTCTTCTCGGAATAATCGAGTCGCCTTCATTTTTTCGTAGTCCTCTTTGAAGAGGCGTTTGATCGAAATATCTTTGATAACGTAATAACTCAGATCCGGCTTGAATTCCATGACCAGCGGCAGTGACTCGACTGTGTCCTTGTCCGGCGGGACGAGCGAATAAAGCTGATCTACGAATTGTTTATTTATCCTGCTTTCGTTCAGGTAAAACGACGTCATTGGATCGCCCTGGCCCTGCAAGGCTATGGTCTCCAGATTCGCTTTTGATATTCTTCGCATGTCCGGATAATTTTGCAGCCGGAACGCGTTGGGATCGTTCTCATCGCGCTCTTGCAATTGCCCGTAAAGCTCTTCGAATTTATTAATTGCACTTGTCCAGCCATCTTTTTCGGCAAGAGCAATGAACTCGCCAGCCTTGCTTTTTGTGGCATCCAGCACGGCGAGTTTCTTTAGATCTTCGGTGACTTTCTCTTTTACCGAATAGGTATCTTCGCCGGCCTTTTCTTCGTTCGGGTCGAATTGAAGCGAGTTTGTGCTGTAGGTTTGATCGATGCTTTCCGGCTCGGCAGCTTTCCGGGCGTCAATTACCCGCATGATCGCCATTATTCCGCCGGAGTCGCTTCTGAATCTGCTCATCATGTCCTTGACCGGCCCGATGTTCTCGAACACCCTCGGCTTCGGCACGTCGAAAAGACCAAGTTCGCTGGCGGCCAGCTCGTCGACAGCAAATACGACCTTGCTCAATCTCACCGGATTCTGCCCGTAGCCCTGTAAAAACAGAGTCGCCATATTCTCGTCGGACTGCATATCAATCGGGCTGAGCAGCCCCGTTTGGCCGGTATAGACCTTGATCTTGTGTTTTTCGCTCAATTGCGCGGCGGCGGTTTTATAATCGCCCGCCTTTTCCCTGAGCTGCTCGGTTGTCACTTCCGCGGACTCTATCTCCAAATCTTCCAGATCCGCTTCGGTAAGCGTCCTGGCCTCCTGCAGGATATTCTGTGCCGTGGAATTTATTTTGTCCTTAAGAAGCTGCTGTGAAATGCTGTTCGCAACCTCGGCATAACTTTTGGTTTTCTTCACGGGCAGCGAGTTGGGATCGTTCGGATCGGACGGCACCTGCTCGGTGAATAACTGCTCTTTATTTCTGCTGTAATAGTCTCCCAACTCGTCCTGAGTGGGCCGCTTTACGATTGTCTTAACGTCGTCGAGTTTAACAGCGATGTATTCAAGCTGAAGTCTGTCCGGCAGTTTGTAACCGAAACCGTGGGGATTTTCATCATTTACGGTACCCGGGGTAATTGCCTTGTATTTGTCAAAATGCTCGGCGATTTTGTCTTCGCCCGGCGGTTCCTGCTTCTCGGCAAAGACGGCCGAATCGAATTTGACAAACTCAACGTTTACTCGTTCTTCCTCGGTGCTGGCCGCTTGCATTATCTGACGGGTGGTTATATCTTCATTCGAGCAAACCGTAGAGGAGTATTGCAATACTGCCAGCAATTTACCTAAGGTTGTGAGTATCTGCTGCTCCGGGATTCGCTGCTGCCTAATTATCGCACCGATTAATTGCGAATATGTCTGGCCTTCGAACAATTGCGGAATTACTCTTCCGAGCAGTTCGCCCACCTGGGCGTTTGATATTCTGATCCCGGCGAGCTGTGCCTCGTTTTGCAGCAGCAGCCAGTATATACTGGGCGGCACCTGGCGCCTGTATATGTCGTTGATTTGTTTTTCACTGATTCCGTACTGGTTTGTTCTTATTGTT
>DAOVMB010000517.1 GCA_030630905.1 Sedimentisphaerales bacterium | reverse complement strand
CCTTCGGATGTGTGCGTGTACATTCGGCCGCCCCCGCAGACGGGTATGTGCTTGAAGGTACCCTCGTAGCGTCGAATCCACTTGATTTTAAGAGGAGGCTTCAGGCCCTGATCATTCGCATTCGTACTTGCGAGATTACCGAAATTCGTGAACCAGTCGTATTTTGCCTCAGCGAGGCTGCTTGTCAGCAGGCTCCTGGTCTTTTGTAGTTGAAGGTCTTTGGAGGGCAGCGTTGCTTTCCCGCCTGGTCCGAGGATGTACAAATACCCGTCCTCGCAGCCGAAATATATTCGACCATCGCAGACAGCCGCCGGAGCAGAGATTGCCTTTCCGAAGGCGGTCTTAAATGACCACACGTTATCGTTTCCGGACAGCGGGACAACATAAAGGCAGCCGTCCAGGCCGCCGTATACTGCCGTATCTCGAAGAAGAATCGGCGAAGCAATCGATGGGTAGCCTCCTATATATTGGGCCTTTTCCTTGCCGGGAGAATGCTTGCAGAATCCGTATCCCTCTTCGGGCCGGCAGCGGTAAACATCCCGGCCGCGAATACTGACCGAGCAGAAGCTCAGCAGGCCCGGTCGATTAATCTCGGTGAGAGTTCCGGGGACATGCTTGATTGCTGTCTGTATTCCTGGTAGCGGGATTATCTCGACTCTGCCGGTATTGTCTCGCCGGTGCCACTGCCGATATACCAGGCCGTCCTCGCTTATACTTAGGCCAAACGTGGCCGGCTTCTCCGAGCCTGCATAGGATGGTACTGCCGCCATCTCGCGAAGCTCGGCGTGATTGCCTTTGTCTTCCAGACAAATTGCCGAGCCTGCCGGGATAACAAGCAGCTTGCCGTGGACGACAATGTTGCCTGAACAGCAAAACTGGTCGCGCCATGTCACTCTTCCGGATTTGTGCTTGCACCATTCTTCTCCGCTCCAGCGATCACCGTCGAAGCCAAGAGTCTCCTTGACGAAATCCCACATCCAGCAGACTTTGCCGTCGGGTTCGAGGGCATAGACTTGCGAACCAAGGGTAGCGAAATACACCCGGCCGTCGGCAACGACGGGGGTGCTGAAGACCGGCTCGCCGCAGGAGATTTTTTTGACCACGTTTCCGTTGTTTTTATCCAGCACAAAATAAGATCCCGCCATCGTCCCGATGTGCAGATAGCGTCCGGCGATGGCTGGCGACGAGACGTTGTTGCAGTTGGTTTTGTCGGCTCCGGTATCGAACTTCCACAAAACCTTGAGCGTGGACGTATCTATACAGAAAACAACTCCTGCGCCGTCCACGACGTACACGCGTCCGTCCGCAACGACCGGCGCAGTAAATACGAAATCGGTCATTGGAATGGCACCAAGAAGACCGAGAGGCGTCGTTATGCTTCTGTCCGGTGCGTTGCCCGAATGCCGAGAATCGTACTTGAACTGCATCCAATTCTCCGCAGCGGTCGCAGTCGCAGCCAACGTTAGAGAAAGAACTGTTAACAGTGTTATTATTGTTTTTGGGATTCTCATTGCGTGTATCTCCTACTTTTCCATGTTTCCCGGCTTGTGCCGATATGCCAGCGCTCTGGCAAAGTAATCATCCAACAGTTCAATTTCAAATTCCTTAATCATCTCGTCCACACTGATCGTCTCGTGCTCACTGGAGATAAGGACCGAACCCAGGCAGCCCGGATCGGAGATTGTGACTTTGGGTCCATATTTAGCTTTTAGTTTCCGCAGCCGCCCCCAGTTATAATCCAGATGAGCCAGCTCGCAATCCAGATTGACCCTGGCGACAGCGAAATCGAAGTAATTTGTGTTGGACGCGATAATCTGCCCCAAAGGATTGCGAATTTCAGACGGTGTAGCTCTGCCGGCAATAGCACCGACAAAATGGCACCGGCAGGAATAGGCCCAATAGCCCTGCATCAGCCCTCCGTGGTACATCGATGAGAAGATGATAAGGTCCGGTTTTGCCTTGGCGTATTTCAATCTCAATTCGTCAAAATTAAGATCAAAGCAGATAGCCATTGCGACCCGGCCGAAATCACACTCGATGATGGGCGCCTCCTTGCCGCAGAGTATTCCCTTTTCAATTTCGCCGATCGTCGGATGATTTTTATTGTAAATGCCGGCGACTTTACCCTTTCGGTCGATTAAAACGCTCGAGTTGCGCTGGCTGCCGTCCGGCATTACCCGTTTCGCCGAATAGACGATATAGCATTTATTCTCGCGCGCGGTGCGAGCAAAGAATTGCTGCACCTGGTCTTTGCGGACCTTGTAGTATTCCCACAGCTTCTCGGTGCTGAGTCCGCTCGGGCGGTCACACGCCTCCGGAACGACAATCAAATCGGGCCGGTCAGGCAGAACCCGTGCGAATTGCCGTTTCCAGTGGGCGATTATTCTTTCAACGACTTTCTGCGGTTCGGATTCGGCGGCAACCGATGCCGGCCTCGAACCGATTGTGGCGATTGTGACATAGCCTTTTTTCTTGCCGTTATTTTTTGCGGTGTTGCCGGCCAGAAGGGTATTGTCAAATATCGGAATAAGACAGAAAAGAATTGTCAGGAAAAATGACAAGCCTAAGGGTGTCGGATTT
>DAOVMB010000090.1 GCA_030630905.1 Sedimentisphaerales bacterium | reverse complement strand
CGGGCAAGGACGGGGCGCGCATGCTCCGCCGGACGACGGGCCGTATTACCGTTCCTTTGCGAGCGTACGATGTGAACGGTGACGGTGGCGCTGATCTCGTTTTTGTGCATCCCTATCGCCTGAGTGTAACGGCTCTTTCAGCAAAGGATTTCAGCGGGACATTGCCGGCAACGCCGCTCCTTGAAGTCGGCGCGAAGTCTGTGAAGCTGCTGGCGCCGATCCCCCGGCCGGGTAAGATACTCGCTTTGGCGGGAAATTATGTCGAGCATATAAAAGAGGCCGGCATGAAGCTCGGTCTTTCGGATTCGCCGCGTTTAACAACCGTGCCGAGGCCGTTTATCATGCCGACAACGGCAGTAGCAAATCCCGGCGACCAGATACCCTGGCCTGCTTACAGCGAGACGATAGATTATGAACTTGAGCTTGCGGTCGTAATCGGCCGAAAAGCCAAAGCCGTAGCGCCGGAGAAGGCCCTGGAGATAATAGCCGGCTATACCATCGCCAACGATGTATCGGCAAGGACCGTGACTTTCAAGAAGAACCGTGCCGAACGGCCATGGGATGAGTTTTATGACTGGCTCAACGGCAAATGGGCGGATGGCTTCTGCCCGATGGGGCCGTACCTGCTGACCGCCGATGAAATCGAAGATGTGCAGAATCTCGATATGAAGCTGACGGTCAACGGCGAGGTCCGCCAGAACGCAAACAGCTCGCAGATGATTCATACCGTGGCGCAAATCGTATCGTTCCTGAGCCACCTGATGACGCTCGAACCGGGTGACATCATCGCCACCGGCACGCCGTCGGGCGTAGGTTTCGCAACAGGCAATTACCTCAAAGCCGGCGACCGCATCGAAGCGACGATCGACAAGCTCGGTACTCTGAAAAACACCCTCGGTCCAAAACCAAAAATATTCTACGAACCGCTTGTGTAGTTATGTCGGCACGAGCAAATCCCGGAACTCCGAGATCCACTCGTACTGTTATATTTCCAATGACGGTGACACTATTGGCTTGCCTTCTTTTACGTCAGATAGCTACTTGTCTCGTTTTTTTTGCGACTTTCAAATTCTATATACATTACATGATAGCGGTTTCCATGTGCCGGAAAATCCGGCTGCGAAGCTACGATTTGGGGTAATATTACCGATAAAAACACAAAATAATTGAATTGATAAAGGATATTTGGTATATTGATAAGATGAGAGTTAGGCACGGCGGCCGACCGTGGCCTGAATAGGTAATCCCAAAGAGGAGTATATTGTGATAAACACGCTGATAGCAATAGAAGGGATTGCTGGTAACATCACCATGCTAAAATGTGAATTACTACAAGGGGAATTGTCTTATCAATCCGAGTATATTACGATACTTCGAGAGGCAGAGAAAAATGAGCGATGAAGGAAGGACTGTTAAACGTACGGTTAAAGGGTTTACATTAATCGAACTGCTGGTGGTCATCGCTATCATTGCTGTCTTATTGGCAATCATAATGCCCGCCATGCGAAGAGTCAAAGAATCTGCGAAGCAAACTATCTGTAAATCGAATTTGAAGAATGTGGGACTTGCAGTGTTCATGTACTTAGACGACAATGACCGAAAATTTCCCAATTACCGCAGTGCGAACGGATTCCTGTGGTATGATGCAAGGGGTAATTTACTGACCCTTAGCGATGGCAGCGCTTATTGGGGTATCATCTATAAGCCGTATCTGAAAGAGACAAGGATTTTTAATTGCCCGAGCTTGCGACGTGTTCCCTCGCTGATTTATAACGTCGATCCCGATGCGGTTCAGGAGGCGGCGTTTGCTCTTAATTTTCATTCGGATGCCAGGAACAAAAGCACAAATGATCTGCGGCCTTCGGAATTTATTTTCTGTCACGACCATATGGAACCGAGAGTCGAAAACAACGAACGAGACATGTTTCATAATAACGATACACCCGGTGCTATGAATTTGACGCATTATCGCCAGGGTGGCAGCCGTTCAGCGCAATATCGTGACATTTGGAGACATAGTATAAGAATTAACGAACCCTTTAAGACAGGCGGCAGAGCCAATATTCTGTGGCTGGATGGACGTGTTACTACTCTTGAAGAAACTACAGGGGACGATGTACGGATGCGCTGGTATACAGGCGCAAAAAAATAGTAATCAGCTTCAGTTTACAGCCTCGTTGTTTTTCGCGGGGCTTTTTTTATTCCCGGGCCGGTGGCGGAAGCCTATGGCCAGGCCGCCAAAATTATCACGGGTAACAAACCAATCGGCATAATTTATTGTGCCAGGAGCATCCCTGATATTTTACGTTTTTTAACCTGCCCTTCCTGGCAGTACTCAGCATAATTGGGGCTGCAAAGACAGGTTTTCGGCCATCCTTTCGCCTGATCGTTAAGGTGGCGATTGATAAAAGCCTCAGTCTCACTTTTCGCCCTGTGACCTATTTTTATTAAATCTTGAGAATCCATAGCCTGATTCTTTCGCCGGTAATGTTAGTAACAAGTAAAATCTGTTTCGTTCATTTATATAGACGCTCGTATCAGCTTTTTATTAACAAAATTCCAAAAAAAATCTCAAAATCTCGGATCCGAAGTTGAGAAAACGCTTTTCGTTGAACACGACAGTTCATACGCTTGACATCTTACCGGGGCCGGACACTGCTGATCGCCGCACCCATTCGGCTTGTTATCGTATTCCCTATGGAGTGCTTCGAGTTTCCAGCCAAAGCCCGGCGATTGGCTTTGAATTGGCTTTGTTTTTTCAAATCGCTTTCTGTTAGACACGGATTTACACCGATTAACACTGTTGTTTAGGCCACAAAGGCACTCTGGATTTATTATTTTCTATTTGCTATTTATTATTTTCCATTATCTATTCAGAATTTAATGTACGATATACTACATACTATATACGAAATACGATTCTGTTAAGTATTATACGAATATTAACACAAAAGGTCGAGAAAATTCTAAAAAAATCTCCGTGAGACAGCGTTCTTAGTGCGTATTGCGTGCGGTGGATAAGCAACAATCAACTTAAAGTAGACAGGATCTACAGGGATAAACATGGATTTTCAGTCGTAGTGAGTATTGCGTATCGCGTACGGCGTAAGGACAGAGCCGCATACAATTGAAAGGAGCCGGCCGGTCCATATTTTCTACAGTATAATCGGACAGTGTACAATCACATCCGGAATCCTACCGGCGACATAAAGATCAATATGTCATTCTGAACGGAGCGCAGCGAAGTGAAGAATCTCAAACTTTCGATACCCAGATGCTTCGCGTAGTTTACCCTCGAGCGCAGCGAAGGGCTCAGCATGACAATTCTACAAGAAAAAGTCTGCACATTCATGACCGCCGTAAGACCCATAAAATAACTGCCTATGCCTCGAAAGCCGAATTCCAGGCTTCTTCCCGCTGATAACAGGGCATGAATCAGAGAAAAGACTTGACTTTTCGAGCTATATTTGGTTTAATATTGGTATTGAGGAATAAAACCGCCAAGCGGTAAAAGCAGGTAAAAGCAATATTTAGTTTTATCCCAGGGGGGGATGGAATGTGATGAAACGGGGGGTTCCAAAATTTTCGATTTTCGATTTGCGATTTGCGATTTTAAATCGGCAATCGGCAATCGGCAATCGACAATTAAGATTAGCCGTTGCAATTATTGCATTCGGGCTAATCATACCTGCGTATTGCCAGACAAAGGACATTGTGCTTCTTCTCGAGCAGACTCCTGTTAAAGGCGGCGAAATAACTCCGGTCGCGGGCGTACACCATTTTAAGCCGGGTACGGAGGTTATCCTGACCGCAGTTCCCAAGCCCGGCTATAAGTTTATTCACTGGCTGGGCGAGGTAAGTGACGCCACGGCATCCAGCACTGTTGTTTATCTCAATAAGCCCAAGGTCATTATCGCGGTATTCGAGCAGGCCGAACACGGTATTTCGGCTGATGGAGATGACTTGCCTATCGGCGGTGGCGGAGGCGCCGGCGGTGGTTTGTTCCCTACCGCTTTAGATTTGAGCCGGCCGGGTGGCTTTAGCGGCGGCGGTGGAAAAGCAAAACCGCAAAAGCAGATATATTTCGTAAAAGGCAAGAAACCAACGCCGGAAGTGCCGGAACCTGCAACCGGATTGTTGCTGGTACTGGGAAGTCTGTTCGCATTTAAGCGGCGCGGCCCAAAGAGAGTTGCCGGATAAATAGCTGGAGCAGCCGCCGAGCGGGATTTTAACAGGTACACGTCGAGCGCATAATTTGAATGATTGGTATTATAATCATATTGCTGTTTGTTGGCAAAACTGTGACGTCGCGTAAACATCTATAGATTCAACAAAGTAAAGCCAGCCTTATTCGAATCTATAGCCGCACGTTTCTTGAGTAATATGTTCCGATTCGGTTCTTGGGTATTTTCTGCAGTTTAAGGGACGAACAGGGTAGATAGAGCAGATAGCTTTGTTATCCGGCGTGAACTTCAGGAATGGGCAAACGCTCGGCAGTTTGCAGCACGCTCCGCAATTTACGCACTCACCTTTACGCCTTTCGGAGACGGGTAATATTGCCGTGAAGGTTCTTTTTGTCTTGGCAAGCCAGGTATTCGTTTGTTCATTAGCCATCTCAAAGAATATACTCTGACTGCGTAGAAATACCAAGAACCAATTCGAAATTCTTTTTATTGATTGTCTTGCGAATCGGTGTTTATCTCATCAGACCAATTTTCACTTAGAATCCGACTCTTGCCGTCTGTTCCAAGGACAACGATCTGTTCACGATCATCTTGATCCTCGCCCTCTTTCGGCTCGGGTAAGAATTTGCTCTTTCCAGAAACCAGAAAGGAAATCTCGTTGTTACCTTTCCACGAAGGCGGCAACTCCGGTATTTCTTCCTCCCCGAATCCTTCCTCCTCCGGGATCGGGATTTCTAATGAATCTGTCCCAAGTGTGTAAATGATAAATCTGTTGTGCTTGATCGGTAACAAAACACGTTTGCCATCCGGGGACAAAGAAAACAGCGATATGCTAAGAATCTGTTGGCCGGTGTAGCTCGATACACTCAAAGGCAGTATATCTGCTACCGCTGCCGTGACGGGATCGTAGCAGAATAGGGAACACCCGGCCTCATCCCTTTTGCTGACCGGCAGCGGCAGGTCAAAACTCGAAAAGAATATCCGATTGTCAAGACCGTATTCGACCTTAAACCAGGGATAGAATACCGTGCCTGCGAGTTCAGTCGTCTTACCGGTGCATCGGTGAGTCCCGGCTGAACCGCGCTCGGGTATATCCGCCGGTTTGGCCAGCAAGCCGCCATCTGTGTCTAAAACCATCTTTTCGCTGAGCGTGCCCAGAATAAAATCATCATGCAACATATTCTTCGAGTCTGCACTGAGATAGGCTATCGATTTGCCGTCTTTTCGCCAGTCGTATCCGAAAGCGACGCTGGAATCCACATACATCGCCTTAATATCGGTTTCGAGCGATGCGATATACAGCCCAAATTCTTGGTATGCGTTACTGACTTCGCCCTCTTGCGTGTGCATTAGATAGGCGACTGATTTAGAATCGGGGGACAACCGGCTCGCCATTATTGAAAAGACGCTGACAGTGACAATCCGCTTTGGGATCGGACTTTTTGAAGGTGCTATGACAACCTGGAAGTAGCTGATGGCCTCTTCTTTGCCCCTTTCGATGTCCTCGCTTCCCAGCACATCCAGAAGCTCGTTGTCTGCATTCTCACATAAATAGCGAATCACCCAATTCCTGTAATCCTCGGGCAATAGTAGTCCTTCTTCCGGAAAGGGAAACTCCTCACCCACCAGCCCACGGGCATCCAGGATGTTCTTTTTCGTTTTCTCGGCGTAATACTTTATCATCTTTACCTGGCCTGGTGGAAGAAGCCCTAATCCTTTCGACAGACTATCGCAATCGATTTTTTCGCTGTAGGCAACCAACTTGCCATCCCTGGATATGTCCGGCAACAGACCAATGTCTCCCTTTGCGACCTCGGTTAATTCACCTGTCTTGCCATCCACTATATACAATACTCCTTCGGCTCTTAACAATCCTACCGAGCCATCTTCGGACCACTCCAGCGAGTCCTCGGGAATACAGCCTGTGATAAAGATAACGGCGGCACAGAACGCCAACAAAACCAACGTTGTTCTATGATTACTCATAATTCTTCTCCTTAATGTATTGTCTGTATTTGTCCCAGGACCCGACGTTGCGGAGATTGGCCTGGTATCGTTGACCGGGCTTATGCTCCAGCAAGGCCAGCATCTTGTCTCCCCAGAATGTGCCTGCATATCTTTCCTTCAAATCAGAGACTGTCTCGACCTGCTTCGGGATCCGGCCGGATTCCTTGAAGGCAATCTTGGACGTGTTGTCGTTCTTATCCCGGCGCCCCGCCGTAAAACCAATTATTATGCCGAGGGCAATCACCGCCGCCCAGCGGGCAACCGACGACCACCTTACCTGTGATACCGGCGTTATTCCGGGAGTTACATTTCCAACGCCCGTATGAGCAGTCTTCATTTTGATTGCTGCTTCTGTTTTGTTATATATTTGCAGTATTTCTTCGGCCCATTTGTTCGCCTGGGGGTGCTCGGCAAGATAAGTCCTGAATAGTGCTTCGGCGTCTTGGTTCAACTGACCCGCTGCAGAGTCAATCGCCAACCTTTCTATTGCTTCACGTTCCATTTTCCAAATTCCCAATTTGTTTTCGTATGCTTTTCAAACCTCTGTGCAATCGCGACCTGACGGTCCCGATTGGAACTCCGAGGGCCTGGGCGATTTGAGCGTAACTTAATCCCACCGCAAATCTCAGATGAACGACCTGGCTTTGTTCATCGTTCAACTCTCTAACGGCATCCCATACCTTCTCGATGTTATCAACGTCCGTACTGCCAGAAACAAGCTTGTCATATTTCTCCGGTCTATCCGAACCGACTGTGAGGCTTTCACGTTTCTTTTGCCTGAACCAGTCGCTGCGCGCTCTTTTGGCAATCCCGAAAAGCCACGCCTGCCGGCTCGCCATGCCATTGAACTGACTCCAGCCTCGTAAAGCCCGCAGATAAACATCCTGCGTCATATCATCTGCATCCGCCCAGTTCTCACACCCGCAGAACATGTAAGCTCGAACTTTGCCGGCTGTCTTAGTCCAAAAGTCTCTGAATTCTTGCTTGAATTCGCCTGTCATCTTTTATATCCACAAGTAATGTCGGCGCAATCCCGAAAAAGTTCCGAAGAACTTCATAAAAATATCAGAAATCAAACGATACGACCATCCCCAAGCTTGGACCACGCTCCGCGGTGGTCGGGCGCTTGAGGCTGCCACCCTCTCATGAGTCGGTTTTGTCGGGTGGCAGCTTCATCCCTTATGGATGGGGATGGCTGTTTCCCCGCTAAACATAGACTGCGATATTTCGCACCTTTGATTGTATCGAAAGAGAATTGGTCCTAAGGACCCTACTGGTTACGATTTTCTAAAGACTGCGACGACGTTCTCAATCTCTACCACGAACAGGCGATTGTCACCCTCGAAATCTACCGGGATGGCCCCTTTGGGATTGAACAGAACCTTGTCGTATTGGCGCAGCGGTATGTCCGGCGAGTTTTCGACCTCGGCGGAAATTGTGATGATTCGGCCGGTGATTGTGGGAATTTCGATATTATCCGGCAGTTGGATGCCGCCCCTGGTCTGTTTCTTGTCCTCGTCCTTTCGAATCAGGACGCGATTGCCGATCGGCTCGACCGTCTCAAGCGGATTTGTTTCTATTGATTTATTTTTACCCATTTCCCATCAATCCCCGGCAAAATACTTATTATGAACGCTATAATTATTATAACTGTCTAAAAGCAGTTGTGCAACTTTGATCTTCAATTTTGCAATCTTCGGATACGGGCAGATTTTGTGCCAACTCACCCTGCCCTATTACTACTTAAACCATTCTTGTTATGTTGAGTTGACCATATTCAGGGGGATTATAGCCAAACTTCACCAGCCTGAT
>DAOVMB010000500.1 GCA_030630905.1 Sedimentisphaerales bacterium | reverse complement strand
TGCCTTTGAATTTTGCTTTCTCGTCAAATTCTATATCCTCATACTTAATAAAAAACGGGGCGGCCAATTTGGCCACCCCGATAGGTTACCTTCATTACACGTCTGCGTCAATAGCAGAGCTTTGATTGCATGCTATTGGCCGCCAAGGTGGAGCCAGTCGCTGATAGCAGGAGCGAACTTTACTATGACGCCCGAGAAGACAACGCTGACCATCGTCATCAGCTTGATCAGGATGTTCAGGCTCGGCCCGGATGTATCCTTGCATGGATCGCCGACGGTATCGCCGACAACGGCCGCCTTATGTGCCTCGGAGCCTTTGCCACCGTGGGCGCCTTTTTCGATATACTTCTTGGCATTGTCCCATGCGCCGCCGGCATTGTTCAGCGTGATAGCAAGGGCAAAACCGGTTGTAAGCCCGCCGACCAGCAGGCCCATGACACCAGCGACGCCCAGAAGCAGGCCGGTCACGACAGGGACGATAATCGCCAGCAGGGACGGCAACAGCATTTCCTTCTGGGCCCCCCTGGTGGAAATAGCAACACAACGGGCATAGTCGGGCTTGCCTGTGCCTTCCATGATCCCTGCGATCTCCCTAAACTGCCGGCGAACTTCGTTCACCATTGCACCTGCAGTTCGACCGACCGCCTTCATAGTCATCGCACTGAAGACGAAGGCCATCATCGCGCCGATGAAGATACCACCGATGAGTTTCGGATTCATAATGTTGAGCCCGTAGGCGTTGATGAAAACCATGATTTCTGCGGTCTTGACATTGATGGCCTCGCCGACGCCGTCTTTGGCGGCAAATACAACTTCGCCGACCTGATAGATTCCATCGGCACTTTCGTTGGCTAATCGGCCGATCCATATCCGGACCTCTTCGATGTAGGCGGCCATAAGGGCCATGGCTGTCAGGGCCGCCGAACCGATGGCGAAACCCTTGCCGGTTGCCGCAGTAGTGTTACCGAGAGAATCTAGGGCGTCGGTGCGTTTGCGAACCTCCGGTCCCAGACCTGCCATCTCGGCGTTGCCGCCGGCATTGTCGGCAATGGGGCCATAGGCGTCGGTGGCAAGCGTGATGCCTAAAGTGGCAAGCATTCCCACGGCCGCAAAGCCGATGCCGTAAAGACCCATTGAGATGTTCGAAAAGCCTCCCGCGAAACCGAACGCACAGAGAATACCAATAACAATCGTGATAACCGGAAGGCCGGCAGAGTACATTCCCGTAGATAAACCGTCAATGATCGTGGTTGCCGGCCCCATGTTGGCCTGTTCGGCGATACCCCTGGTAGGCTTGTATTCGTCGGATGTATAGTACTCGGTGAATTGTCCGATCAGAACACCGGCTACCAGACCTGAAATAACCGAGCCAAACACGCCCCAGGTAATCCAATGCAAGGCAGCCAGTCCCGCAACGGCCACGATGATTAGAACGGAACTGCCCAACGTACCAACCAGCAGGGCTCTTAGGAGATTCTTCTGAGTAGCGTCCTCTTTGCACCGGACCATGAATATTCCGGCGATAGAAAGCAAAATGCCGAGGCCGGCCACGACCATCGGCGCCAGCACGGCTTTTAGTGGAGTCAGGCCTTCCGGCAGAGAACCCAGCGTCAGTGCCGCACCCAAAGCGGCGGTCGCAAGGATCGAGCCGCAGTAGCTTTCGTAAAGGTCGGCGCCCATGCCGGCTACGTCGCCGACGTTGTCGCCCACGTTGTCGGCGATGGTAGCGGGATTTCTCGGATCGTCTTCCGGAATCCCCGCCTCGACTTTACCAACCAGGTCGGCTCCGACATCGGCGGCCTTCGTATAGATACCGCCACCGACACGGGCAAACAACGCCTGGGTCGAAGCACCCATACCGAACGTAATCATGGTTGTGGTGATTTCCACGAGCTTATGCTCGATTTCCATCCCAGCAGGAACTAATTGAAGCCCCCAAAGCGTTAATCCGTTCGTCATGTTTTGTGCCGTATAGACGACCTTATCTAGAATCAGATACCACATGGAGATGTCGAAGAGGCCGAAGCCCACGACGACCAGTCCCATCACGGCACCGGAGCGAAAGGCGACCTGCAGACCGCTGTTGAGGCTCTTACTGGCGCCTTGAGCGGTTCGCGCCGAGGCGTTCGTGGCCGTCTTCATTCCCAGAAATCCGCAAAGGCCGCTGAAAAAGCCGCCTGTCAGGAAGGCCACCGGCACAAACGGGTTCTGGACGCCTTTATAGGCAAGGAAGGCAAAAATCGCCAGCAGCACGACAAACACCATAGTAACTACACTGTACTGCCGTAACAAATACGCGTAGGCGCCCTCGCGCACGTACCGGGCAATTTCGATCATTTTCTCAGTGCCTTCAGGAGCCTCCATCATCTTCTTATAGAAATACATTGCAAAGCCCAGCGCCAGCAGAGACGTGACCGGTGCGATCCACCATACCAATGGCACGCCGGTCTCGCCTGCATGTGTGCCTTCGGCTGCCATAGCTACTGTGCTAAAGGCTAAAGCCGGCACTAAAAATGCGATTCTCTTAAAAATTGTCACTTTCTTACTCCTTTCGAATTTGACAGCAATAACAAACTCAATAACAAACACAAAAGAACGCGTCAGTTTAACGAAATAGAATTTTTTTTCAACTGTTTTATTGTAAGGCCGGAATTTTAGTAGGAAATATTTCAATTTGAATGGAAGGATGCAGCGAAGCTCTTGTCATGCAGAAAAGAGTTGTTAATATTTTAGATAGATAATAATGCCGGTT
>DAOVMB010000328.1 GCA_030630905.1 Sedimentisphaerales bacterium | reverse complement strand
GCAAACGAATTGTTGCAGACATAGGCCTCGAACTTTATCTTGTTAGTTTGCCCGGCAGCCCGCTCAGCGAATAATTCTATTGCCGCTTCACGAGCCGTTACTCTGCCCAGGTGAGCGGTAAGCCCGGCCATCATCTTGTAGAGCCATCCGCCCTGAAGGCCTTCGCGGTACAGCGGGAAGAGTCTGGAAATGTTGAGCAGACATACCCTGCCCCGCCCCACTCGATGAACGGAAATAATCGGCGTCTCTTTTATCAGAGCCAGTGTTGTCGATGCAGGCTTTGGACTGACAATTCGGTAATACGGTGAAGCCTGACCATCGATGTCCTGCAGCGATCCTTTGTCGAGCACTTTGCCATCGACTGCCTCAAGGGTCAGTTCTATCTGTCCCGGACTGCTCGGCCAAATTGTCGGATTGCCGGTATCGAAGATCACCGGGATCAGAGCTTTTACCTTCTTGTTTGTCCACTCGGCGGGTCCGAATTCGGCCTTGCCCGGCAGCAGGATAAGTCCGCCCCCCCTATCAACCACAAAACTATACAAACCGGCAATCTGTGCGTCCGTTAAGGCATCGAGTTCGCAGGGACCAAGGATGATAACATCGTACTTATTAAATCCCTGCCGGTTGTCAGGCAGCCCGACATATCCATACGCATCCGCAACGTTCTTAGCTAATGCAGGTATACGAATAACATCCAGGCCCAAGTCCAGCTCAATCTTATCGTCTCGGCCCAAAGCCTGCCGGAGCTTACCGATATCGAAATTTGCCACTTGTGAATATAAAAGGACTTTGAGCCTGGTTTCCTCAACGAAATCGATCATCATGCTGCGAACATTATTTGCAAGATTCACTTCCTGCCCGACCGTCTTTGCGCGGACCGAAAAGTTATAGCTGCCAACTCTGTCGGCACCAATAGTGAACTCTGTGGTTACATCTTTAGCTAAAGAATCACTTCGGCGCCGATTCTTCGTAAATGACCCGGCGGGAATTTCTTTCGAATCTACCACGTAATCGCCTTTGAGCAGTTCGATTGTCACAGGCTGATTCTGAAGATTCCTGGCGCTAACAACAACCTGTATAATACCGGCCGTATCAATCGCAATCCGTGAAGGTGCATTTATTGATTTTATCGCTATATCGGTATGCCGGTCTCTCGAACCAACGCCGATAAGGATAATTCGAAAATCCTTGTTGTTAAGAGGTAGATATGTGTGAATATTCTTATCATCAGCCTGGCCATCAGTAAAAATAACCGCCCCTGTGACTTTGCTTTCGTTGACCGGCCCGTCTGTATCGAAGTCACTTGATGTCTCCGTATCGGAATTCTGAACATTTTCTACAAAACGGGGTTCTTCTGCAAGGTCATATTTGCCCAACACTGACAGAAGACTGTGCATATCCGTTTGAGAGCCCCAGCGTCGTAGAAAATCCGATGTGCCGCTATGATAAGTCTGACGGTCGAATCCAAAGACTTTATAAGTGGGACTATCCGCATCGAGAGGGCGAAATTTCTTTTGAAATACATCAAGTGCTCTATCCAACCGGTTGACTCGTCCTTCTTCTACGACCGACATGCTCTCGCTCGTATCGAAAAATATCAGAACCGAATTTCTCGACAGTTCCTCACTCACCTTCGGCCTTGATGGATTCCACAATATCAACAGCAATATGACAATCGCAACATACTGCAGAATAATCAACGGCCATCTGTACGACTGCCGGGTTGCCTTTCGCAATTCGCCACAGCGGAATGCAAAGAAGACGAGCACGGCAAAGATTATTAAAAGCAGTGCCGCTATAATATGTCCGGGATAGTCAACGAGTATCATTTCTCCACCGGTTTTTTATCATACCTGGCCGCGTTTTCAAAAAATTCATTTTCCTGCCCATAAAACTCCACATCGGAAGCTTCGTTTTCAATCAACTGCTGCCGGCGTTTTTTCGCGTGAATAGCAATCGACCAAAACTGTCGAGCCATTTGTCTTGCCATCTCCGCTGAAGCTATATTCGGATTCTTAGTGAGAACGCTGCTTGCTCCTGAAGGTGCAGCCCCGCCCTTGTTTACAGTGGACCACTGCGGCTCCGGCATAATCTCAAGCAGCCGCTTTGCCGCTTCGAGCCGGGCCAGCATTTGCTCACGTTCAACCCTGGTTACAGACTCAGCGAGAGCATCCGCATCCTCAGTAAGTTGCTCGGCCATATCCTGAGCCTTCTGAGCAAGTTTCTCTTCATCGCTTAGCGTAAGCTCACGGCCAAGCGCCTTATTAGCCATGTCCAGTTCACGTTTGGCTGAGTTCATTAGGGCAACAGTTTCATTCGATCTCTGCTCGTCCATTTCCGCTTGAAAGCGCGCCTCAGTCATCTCAGTCTGAAATTCGTCCATCCTGGCGGCGGCCTCATCCAGATGTTGTTGTGCTTCCGCTCGGCCTTTACCGCCGTCAGAGTTTTCCGGCAACTGCTGCAATTCTCGCTTCAATTGCGAGACCTGCCCCTGGAGAGCCCCCTGCTTTGCCTGGAGCATTCGGAGTCTGGCTTCGGCATTCGCATTCGCGCTGCTGTCTTGCCCGCTGCCCTGACGCTGTGCATCAGTTCCGCTCTTATCGGCACTTCTTCCATCGCCGGAACTTTGACTATCCGATGCACTCTTACCCTCTCCGGGACTCTGGCCTTGAGCATTTTCCTGGCTTCCGGAATCATTCTGCTTACCACCGGAAGCGCCCGAAGCTCCGGCACCTTTTCCGGCACTTTGACTTTTGGCAGAAGAATCCTCTTTTTGAGCACTATCCTGGCTACTGCCGGCACCTTGGCCACTCGAAGGACTTTTGTCTTTTTGCTCGGCAGAGGCGCTTTGTTGCCCGGCATTGTTTGCATCCTGATCCTGTTTGTCGGCGTCGCTGCTTGAAGGTTTGCTTTCAGAGTTTTGTTGTACGGCGTTTTTCTTTTCAGCCTGTTGTTCGAGAAAGTTCTCAAAAGACCATTGTAATTCCCCCTGCTCCCTGGTTAGCTTGTCCAGCTTTTGCTGCATTTTCTTCAACTGGCCTTCAATTCGTTCTTTCTCATAGCCCGTAAACTCGGGTTTATCCTGCAATTTCACGCTGTCAGGCTTCTTCGGCTGCTGGCCCTTACCGCTGGTGGGAGGACTCCACTTCAGTTCCAACTCGAGGATGAACTTACGCAGAATGCGATAGGCACTTTTCTCAGGCGCCATCGCCGATGCCGCATCATACGCAGCCAAATGCCCGCTTGCCTGTTTGTAACGACGTATAACCTCATTGAGCACGATCTTATGAGGTTCCTCAAAGCCGTACTGAGAATCGTCACGAATCAGCGCCACTTGCTCGCCACAGTACTGAACGTCCTGGTTTATGAATCCCAGCCTGGAACGATCCTGCTCTGTTAGCACCGGCTTGCTTGCAATTGCCCACGTCTTCTTAAGAATCGCCCGGGTGTATTCGAGAATATTCAACAGTTCCACCAGAGGCGCACCTGCCCCCGGCGACTCTTTTCCTCCGGGCATTGGGACCCAATTCTGTCGATAGGGCCTGATCTCGATAAAATACATTTCACTGCTCGAAGTACGGTTCGCCGGTTCGGAGCCAGTATCAATATCCGTCGCCTCAGCGTAAAACAGCACGCTGTCACCGATAGTAAGTTCGTATTCTTCCAACTCAATCGTGTGAGTAAACTCCTTGCTCCTTATCCCCTCTTCGACCGGAACCACAATCTCTTTTGGTCGTTGACCGTGTATTTCCAAGCACATTTTTACAGATTCCAGGCCAAAATCATCAGTAACCTCGAATTTTACCGGCACGCTTGCAACGTTCGTTGCAAGATAATCGCCATCTGGCGAAACCAGCTTGAACTTCGGAGGTTCATCAATCTTCACAATCACCTGTAGGTCGGGTACATTGTCGTTAACCAGACCCTGCTCGTTGACAAGACTAAATTTCGCCGAGCCGTTTTTGTCCGCAGTAAAATGAAAGGTGAATTCTTCCGCCCCGTTTAATTGCCTGCTAACTGTTTTGCCATCCGGCCCGGTCGCAATAATTTTACTGAGCTTATCGGTGGCCTTTACGCTCAGAGTCACACTACTGCCCGGAATAACTTCTAAAGTATTGCTCTGGATCTGCTCGGTATAAGGCTTGATCCACTTTCTTCTCGGCGGCCTTCTTGGCACCGTAACTTT
>DAOVMB010000444.1 GCA_030630905.1 Sedimentisphaerales bacterium | reverse complement strand
GAGATAGTTCATGTGCCGTTCCCCGACGGATTCCGCTGTGAAGACACCGGCTTTGATCTGTTCGAGAAGACCCTTGCGCGGCTTGGAGTCGAGCCGGATAATGTGGCCGGTGTAATAAGTGAAACATATCAGGGAGTTGGGCCGAACTTTATGCCCAAACAATATGCAAAGGACCTGAGAAAATGGTGCTGCAAGCATGGCGCTTTGCTCTGTTTCGATGAAGTTCAGGCAGGTTTCGGCAGATGCGGAACTATGTGGGGCTTTGAACTGTACGATGTCATACCTGATTTGTTCTGTATAGGCAAAGGAGTCAGCAGCTCATTGCCAATCAGCACAGTAATCGGCACCGAAGATGTGATGGATTTGTTCGGGCCCAATGAAATGACCAGTACTCACTCGGGCAATCCCATTTGCTGTGCGGCTGCTTTGGCAAGCATAGAAGTTATCAAGCAGGAAAAGCTGGTTGAGAACGCGGCAAAGGTCGGATTAATCCTCCAGGAAAATCTACAGTTGATAAAGAGCGAGTTTCCCGACGTTATAGGTTTTGCGCCGGGAGCAGGTCTTGTCGCCGGATTGCTGATGGTCAAAAAGGGCGGTAAAGACCCGGACTACGAACTGGCCTGGAATGTGGTCAATCTTTGTTTCCAAAAGGGCTTACTGATGTTCGCGCCTGTAGGTGTGGGCGGGGGCTGCGTTAAGATAGCACCGCCATTGTGCATTAGTGAAGAAGCGGTCAAGGAAGGTTGCGAGGTAATTCGCGAGGCTTTAAAAGAGGCGATTTAAACAATCCGGGAAATAACAAATCTCATAGGCCAACAGTTATTTGGCTCTATCGTCCCAAAGCCGACAGATATAATTGCCAAATCTCTTCGCCAACCAAGTCAGATATCCATCGTGCATAAACCACCCACAGGGGTAATAATCTCCGCCCCCAGCGGCACATTGCCGTAGACCATCATATTTATCCCACCAATCACCGGTGGGAAACTGACGTCATCTTTTTCTGTTGAGGTGTTGGCGGATATTGAAACTGCGCATTTGACAGGGATGCGGAAATCTCGTATAAGATGGTTTATTTGAAACCGGATAAGAGAATGAGACGTAAAGCACAGATTTCAAATGGCATAAAAATACGGGGACTGGTGGACCTCCAGGTCAATGGCTATAAGGGAGTCAATTTTTCCGATATAAGCCTGACGCGGGATGATTTTATTCTGGCCTGCCGGGGTGTTTTCGAAGCCGGCACTACGGCGTTTCTGCCGACAATAATCACAAGTTCGAGGAAAGTTTACGAGCATAACCTGCCCATAATGGCCGCGGTGCTGCAGGAAGCCGAGTTTCGCGGCCGGCTTTTAGGCATTCACATCGAGGGGCCTTTTATCTCGACACAGAAAGGTACGCGGGGGGCGCATGATGAGCAGTGGATTTCAAAACCCGATGTGGACTATCTCAGGCAGCTAATCGATTGGGCCGATGGCCGGGTCAAGATGCTCACTATTGCAGCCGAACCGAACGGAGCCGAAAAGCTTGCCCGCTATGCCGCTGACCGTGGGATTACAGTTTCGTTGGGACACCAGATAGCCGGGGAGCAGGATTTGTGCCGGCTTGTTCGGGCCGGAGCCGTCTCGCTGACACACCTTGGCAACGGTACGTCGGCAATGTTACCCCGGCATGAAAATCCCATCTGGGCGGGACTGGGCAACGATGATCTTGTCGCGATGATTATCACCGACGGCCATCACCTGCCGGTATCGATCCTGAAGACCTTTATCAGAACCAAGAGCCCCGAGCGCTGTGTAGTTGTCAGTGATGCTTCATCGCCGGCGGGGCTCCCAGCCGGTAAATACGAGGTGCTGGGTCATCAGGTGATTCTGGAAGAGGATGGTCTGCTGCACGACTTGACAACGGGGTATTTGGCCGGCTCGTCGGCGACAATGCTCCAATGTATGAATCACCTGGCATCCCTGGATCTGGTCGGCACCAACGAGCTTCTTGCGATGGGATTCGACAATCCGCTGGCACTGATCGGTCTCGGTCCGAAAGATGTCGCTCAGGGGCGGGGCATCCGATTCGATAAGGAACACAAGATTTTTCGCCTCCAGGCTTAGCAATACGAGATGCAGACAGAAAAAAGAAACGATGTATTCTAAATACTGTTGACTAAAAGATATACGTTTCAGATAGAGTCAAACGATGGTCTTTTAGCTTTACAGGAACTTCTGGACTTGTTAGAGTACGGATCTTATGTGGAAAAAATCCTCGGTGAAACCGGGGGCTAAATGGAAGATAGGCAATACGAATACTGAGAATGGCTGGCAAAATCATTATCGACACCGAACGATGCAAAGGCTGTGGCTTGTGTGTGGTGGTATGTCCGAAAAATACTATAGTCATTTCCGAAACGTCAAACAGCATAGGCTACTTCCCCGCTAAGGTAAACAACAATGATTGCACGGGCTGCGGCGCCTGTGCGATTATATGCCCGGAAGCAATTATCGAAGTGCTTCGGGACGATTCCGGTAATGTCGAGATACTTATCGAGCCTCGTGAAGAGGGCGAGCAAAGGATAATTGAGGAAAAAGAGTGAGCCCTGTTACAGATTCTACAAGGAACAGGAATATGACAGAAGAAGGGCGGACTTCCAACGGGACTGTCGAGAGGATTTTAATGTGTGGGAACGAAGCCCTTGCCGAGTCGGCAATCATTGCGGGCTGCGATGCCTATTTCGGCTATCCGATTACGCCGCAAAACGAAATCCCCGCCTATATGTCACGCAGAATGCCCGAGGAGGGCCGCGTTTTCGTGCAGACCGAGAGCGAGCTGGCCGCGATTAATATGGTCTACGGAGCTTCGGCCACGGGCAAAAGAGCGATGACAAGCTCATCCAGTCCCGGCATTAGCCTGATGCAGGAAGGAATCAGCTATCTAGCGGGCGCCGAACTACCGGCGGTCGTGGTTAATGTCATGCGAGGTGGGCCGGGCCTGGGCAATATCGCACCGTCACAAGCTGATTATTTTCAGGCCACTCGGGGCGGCGGGCACGGTGATTATCGAACAATCGTGTTCGGACCATCGGGGGTGCAGGAGATGGTCGATTGTATGCCGCTCGCATTCGATCTGGCCGACCAGTACCGGATGACAGTGATGG
>DAOVMB010000223.1 GCA_030630905.1 Sedimentisphaerales bacterium | reverse complement strand
GATGGTTACGCCGATTCAATAGAAGGCGCGATCAACCTGTACAATCGTGAGCCGGATGATTCTGCTGCGAAGTGGATAGACAGCGAAATCAAGGTGATGTGGGACATGCAACAGCCCAACGGAATCATCGAAGGATGGCACGGCGACGGAAACTTTGCTCGCACCACAATCATGTACTGCCTCTGGAAGACAAGGGGCCTGACCATCCGGCACTGGCGGGATGATGTGGTTTTTGGAGCATTTCAGGAAGGTGACATTCTTAAAATAAGCATAAGCGCCGACAGAAGATGGCAGGGAAAGCTGCTGTTCGATACACCGCGACACCAGACGGTTATGAATATGCCGCTTGATTGGCCGCGTATCAACCAGTTCCCCGAGTGGTTCACCGTCAAGCAGAATAAACGCTACATGGTCCATGACCTGACGTCCAATACGAGGAAATCCTATACGGCACAGCAGTTGGCCGATGGTATAACGATCAGCGTCCAGGCTGGCGTTCCGCAGTATTTGATTGTGCAGTGATTAGGCGCAAGGACGGTTAGCGGGCCGCCCCTACAGGAAATTTCTCAAACCGAAGGCGAGATTCTTCGTCTTCGACTCAGAATGACATTCAAATCAGGGGGGTAGTATGATGACAGAATCAACCATTTCAACAATTTCCGATGGAGTCGAAAGGGCGGCTGGCGTTTACGCCGAGCTTAGGCGGACTCGGCCTGTTACAAGGCGGGACCTGAAAAATTATGTGAAGGTCTTTCTTGGTATCGACGTGCCGGATAAGAGAATATGTCCGGAACATCAAAGCCCGATGGATTATCTTTGGCATACTTTTCGTGAATCGAAGAGCGAACCACGGGCTACGAATCACGATGCAATTGTTTGGGCGAATCGTGCCGGCGGCAAAACCGAGCTTGCTGCTGTCGCTACACTTCTTGATTGCCTCTTTAAGCCAAACTGCCAGGTCCGAATACTAGGCGGTTCGGGCGAGCAGGCCAGCAGGATGTATGAATATCTGACCGGCTTTCTGTGTCACGGCTACGAGCAATTTCTTGCCGGGCCTGTTCGCAAAACCAAATGTCACTTTATCAACGGCTCGGCTGTCGAGGTACTGACGCAGTCGGCCGCCAGCGTCCGCGGCCAGCACGTTCAGAAACTTCGCTGCGATGAGCTTGAGCTGTTCGACGAGGATGTGTTCGCAGCGGCAAAGTTCACCACACAGAGCACGCCGGAAATTACCGCCGGCATGGAGCTGATCAGTACGATGCACCGGCCTTACGGTCTTATGCACGAGGTCGTGACATCGGCTCCGAAGTTCGGTACGCCGGTCTTCAAGTGGTGCGTGTGGGAAGTGATAGAAAAGTGCGTCGGCAGAAACTGCTCGCAATGTCCCTTGTCGGGAGACTGCCGGGGTAGGGCGAAGGTGGCGAACGGCTATTTAAAAATTGACGACTGCATTACCCAGATGCGCCGGGCCAGCAGGGCGTGTTGGGAGGCCGAGATGCTGTGCACGCGGCCGTCACGGCAGAATGTCGTCTTCGGTGAGTTCGACCCGGCTGTGCACGTTCAACCGGTCGACTATGATCCGAATCTTCCGCTGTACCGAGCGCTGGATTTCGGATTCGTCAATCCGTTTGTGTGCCTCTGGATTCAGGTTGACGATGCCGGCACCGTGCGTGTGATCGATGAATACATTCGCAGCAGGGCGACCATCGATGTGCACGCTGTTGAAATTAAGAGCCGCACACCGGTTGCGGAAGAAAAAGTGACGGCGACGTTTTGCGACCCGGCGGGAAAAAGCGTTAACGATGTCACCGGCACCAGCGCCGTCCGGGAACTGCGGTCATTCGGAATTGTGGTGCGATTCAAACGTAGCGGTATCCTGGAAGGAATCGAGCTGATCCGCCGGGCAATCCGTTCCGGCGATGGGAAAAGCAGCCTGATTGTCTCGCCGAGATGCCCCCGCCTGATCGAGGCAATGGAATGTTATCATTACCCGGAATCTGCCAACACTCCCGGTGAACTCCCGCAAAAAGACGGCCTCTATGACCACCCCATCGACGCCCTGCGGTACTTTTTTATTAACCAAACCCACTCTTCCAAAACCACAGCCCGGCGATATTAGAAGCTGGAAATGAGGGGTCCATTCATAAAAAATTAAAAATATTCTAATTTTCAGAAGAAAAATAGTGCAAATAGTCGATTTATATCGTATAATATTCTGTATACCGGAAGATGGAGGTGCAAAAATGAATATTGGAGCAAGACTCAAGGCTGCCAGAGATTTTATCGGTTACACACTTGAAAAGGCCTCAAAAGAGAGCGGAATAGGTCAGTCCTCTTTGAGTGAGTTTGAGAATGGCAAAAGAGAACCGAAGTTCTCACATCTCAGTAAGTTGGCAGATGTGTACAAGAGAAAAATCGAATTCTTTCTGACGGATAAGCCTATTATCGAAAGGGTGATGCTTTGGCGTGATAAACCGGTGGGCGACGAAGAAATCAAGAGCGTTGAGGCAGAATTCTATCAACTCTGTCAGCAGTACCGAGACCTTGAGATACTCACGGATGAAGTGAAAGAGCCTAAGTTACCGGTTTCCGGCATTATAAAACCGGAGGAATTTGACTATGACCAGGCGGAGCTATTTGCGAAGGATGTCCAGGATATGTTTCGTCTTGGTGATGTACCTATTGCGTCCCTTAAGCAAATATTAGAAGAAATGTTCTATGTGAAAATATTCTACCTCGATTTTTCAGGAAGTGCCATATCGACAGTATCACAGGAATTCGGTCCCGCGATTCTTCTTAACTCACGAAATAAACAATGGCGAAGAAGCTACGACCTTGCCCACGAACTCTTTCATATTCTCACATGGGACGTATTCAGAGCTAAGAGTAAAAACGAGACACAAGATGAAGACAAACTTGCCAATGCGTTTGCAAGTCGACTTCTTATGCCAGCAGAATCTATAAAGGATAGGGTAAAAGCCTGTTTAAATGACAAGGGCCAGATTAGTATCAACAAATTGGATGACATCGCGAGAGAATTTGATGTATCTTTGGTTGCTTTGACCTACCGCATATCAAGCATATATAGACTCAAAAGAGAAGATACTGCGAAGAATGTTAATTCGGTTGAGAAATACCTCGCACTTACCAAACCAAGACAATCATATAAACCTGTCAACCTTCCGGAAAGATATTGTGATTTGGCTCTGCGTGGGCTAAGAGAAGGGAAATTATCTTTAATGCAGTTTTCTAAATATATGGGCATAAGTTACAGAAAGGCTCAAGAGTATCTCACGGAAGATGAGGACTTTACGGATGAAAAAGTTTCGATTTATGTTGCTTGACGCCGGGCCTATAATCAAACTTTTTAGCTTGGGTATCTGGGACGATTTTATCAAACATTGTGATATCAACATATCGCGAATAATTGCGGATAATGAAGCTCTCTACACGGAAGATGGGACAAAACAAATTGATTTAGGAACTTATGAAGAACAAGACCTTATCAAGATTCTCGACGTAGATATCTCTATAGTGAAAACCTTTCATGACAAGATTCATCGACTATTCAAAGTCGATATCCATTCTGGTGAGAAAGAGATATTGGCTTTTTTGTATAGTTCTTCAGGAGATTGGCTTGTTTGTGCATCTGATGGTGCTGTATTCAGAGTTTTGGGGATACTTGGCAAATCAGAACAAGGTATTTCTTTGGAAGAAATTCTTAAACAAATTGGACTATCTATAAATCTCGAATGGCAATATACCAAGAAGTTCCGGGAGCACTATACACGTTTAGGCCAGAAGGATTTTATTCAGGACAGAGGTCTGCAGTAGTTTTGCTAATTCAAGCTCCAACTTGTCAGTTGATAATTCGGATGTAATTCTCCGAACATCCCATTGCCTTGTTAATATTAATCGCGGTGAGGGCAAGATGGTTACACGATTTTACTGATAGCTATTCATCGAGCAGGATGCTGGACAATATACAGCATAAGCATATTATTGCCGATATTTACTGAAAATCACTTAAGGCGTCAAAGCTTTTGTTCGATATTGCTAACAACCGCAGGAGGAAACTTGAAGGGGAAAACCTCAGCCGAATTGAGCACATAAAAAGGAAACAGGGCTGAGGTGCGGAGGGAGAGGAAAAAGCGAGATATCCTCAGCCCTGTGAATGTGCTCATTCTATCTAACTATTAATATATCATAAAACTCTACGTAAATCAATACTATTTTTAAAAAAAATACTCATTTCCAGCAAAAAAACCCCCCGCCTCAAAATGCTCTAAATCGCTTGCTATCAAAAGTTTACAAGATCACAATAGCTTTAGGCTTGCGTTTTGTCAAGCATATTATTAAAATATTTTTATTGAAGCAATCATATTTTAGCACAATTGAAAATTTGAGGACGACTATGCTCACGGATAACATTCTTGAACTGGTAGGCAATACGCCGCTTCTGCAATTGAAGGGCGAGAATATTTTTGCCAAGGCGGAATTTCTCAATCCCGGCGGGAGTATCAAGGACCGCGTAGCTTTGGCGATGCTCGAGGCCGCCGAACGCGACGGCAAACTCAAAGAAGACTCTATTATCACCGAGCCCAGCAGCGGCAACACAGGTATCGGCCTGGCGCTGGTCGGGCACCTGATGGGCTATCGCGTCCGAATCGTCATGCCGGAGGGAATGAGTGAAGAGCGGAAAAAGCTCATCAAAGCCCTCGGCGGAGAACTTGTTCTGATTCCCGATGAAGAGGGGCTGGCCGGTGCGGTTCGCACAGTCGAGCAGATGGCCGCTGAAGATCCGCGCGTATATGTGCCGCAGCAATTCGAGAATCCGGAAAATCCTCGCGTCCATTATGAGCAGACCGCACGCGAGCTTTGGCGGCAGATGGGCGGCAATATCGATTGCTTTGTCGCCGGTGTTGGCAGTGGCGGAACGCTCCAGGGCGTGGGAAAATTCCTAAAGGAGCATAAAAAGGGTGTGAAAATCATCGCTGTAGAGCCTGAGAACCGCTCGGCACTCTTGGGCCACGAGCCGGGCCTGCACCAGATTCAGGGCATCGGCGACGGTTTCATCCCCGCCATACTCGATGTTGCGATGGTCGATGATGTGGTGGAGGTTTCCGACGATGATGCGATTCAAACCACCCGTCAATTGGGCACAGGCTTAGGTCTGCTGGTCGGTATCAGTTCGGGCGCCAATGTCTGGGCGGCGCGCCGGCTGGCTGAGAAAATCG